>JAGVYD010000017.1 GCA_018303405.1 Candidatus Woesearchaeota archaeon
GGCCCCATATGAGCTTGAATTACAAAACGCCAAAAGAAGTTTGGGACGAATTATGTAAAGCAGTTTCGTGATGTAAACCAGTTTCGGGATAACAGAGATACGAATACAAACTGACGGGATTTAACAATAAAATTATAATCTCAGTACCTCTCCGCTTTGTCATAACCAAGGACGAGGATATTTTTTCCAGAAACCCCTTTTGCTATGTCCAAAGCTACAACTATTCCTGCCTTGCCGGATCTCCCCAAATCTTCCTGGTCAAAAACTCCTTTCTCCCAATCATCCACCAGGAATACCCTATCAATCAATTGATTGGCTTCCCTGATATGCGGGAAATCTATAACTTTCTCCAGCCCATCTTGGTTCATCAAGCCTGGAAATTCACTTTTCCCTGCTTTTCTTGGTTTATAACCTACTATGATTGTGTCGGGATCATACTCCTTAAAGACCCTGCCGGGCCCGACAATGCTTGACCCATTTCCAATTCCCCCTACATACACATCTACATCGATTTTTTTCAAAACTTCCTGGGCAATCTGTGACAAGGCTCCCAAGGTTACTTCGTTATTTGTTCCTTTTGGGCCCATGGAATGATTTAGAAATTTTGCTCCATATTTTTTGATGTTATCTATGATTCTCTCTTTTGTAAACCCCTGTATATCTTCAATGGCCGGCGTCGGGAGAATAATCCCTCCTTGTGCTTTGATTGCTTCTATCCTTCTCTGCTTGATGGGATCGTCTGGAATCATAACAAAGCAATTGTACCCGAGCTCTTTGCCTATGCCGGCAAATGAAACTCCGGCTGTTCCAGAAGTTGTCTCTAGAACATTCATTCCGGGCTTTAACCCTTCAGTTTCCTCGAATGCTTTGAACAATGCCAGGTAGACTCTGTCATAATGGCTGCCGAAGTGATTATCACATTCCCTCTTGATAAAAATAGAATTCCCATTCGGCACTTCCCCTGAATACTTAACCAAGGGAGTATTGCCTATTCTGGCTTCAAGTTCCGCATATTTTTTTATACGACTTTGTTTCATCTTAATCACAATATAGTAGTAACATCTCTTATATTTATATTTATGTTGTCTTAAAATAAAACGACAAGTTTATTTACCAGGACACATTTCACATCGAATGCAAAGCGAAGAAATACTCCAGAACTTTGGACTGACTGAGGCAGAAGTCAAATTATACATTGCATTGCTGAATCTTGCCGAAGGCACGGCAAACCAGCTGGCTGACCGCACGAACACCAATAGAACCTTTACCTATGACCGGCTTAAGAAACTCCTGGATTTGGGCATGGCCAGCTATGTAATTAAGGACAGCAAAAAATACTTCAAGCCTGCCGAGCCATCACACCTTCTTGCCATTCTAAAAGAAAGAGAGGAGCAGCTGAAGTCAATTTTGCCTGACCTCGAAAGACTGAAAAAGCCAATAAAAAAAGGACCCAAAGTCGAATTGTACTCCTCCAAAAAAGGCATTCGCACGGCATTGAATCTAATCTTAAAGGAAAAAAAGGAAGTTTTGATTCATGGCTCAATTGCTCCTTTCATTGAAATTATGGAATCCTACTATGACATCTGGAATCAAAGGAGGCGCAAGGAAAAAATCATGATTAAGCTGCTGTCCAACGAGAATATTAGCGTGCCATACTCTGAATCTGACCTGCTGGGCGAGGATGGTAAATACAACACCACCACTTTCACATTTGGAAACAACACCATAATCGCAATATGGGCAGATAATCCGGTTGCTATATTGATTGAAAGCGAGGAGATAGCCAAAGAAAATTCATTATTTTTTACAGCATCTGGGACCGCGAAATAAAGATCTACCCAGGCGTCGAAGGGATTCAGCGGGCATGGATGGAGCTTGTTGCGAAGGGGGCCAAAGAACTCGTTGGTTTTGGATTTTCATGGGATTTGGCCCAGATTTACGGGAGAGAGTTCAGCAATAAATGGCATAAGGAAAGAATGATAAACAAGATTCCGGCCAGGTTAGTGTCCTACAATGATGATAATTCGAAAAAATATTTTGACGTGAGGATGATGGAATGGCAGAATTTCAATATCCGGTTCCTGGATAGGGATTATTGCGGGCCTTCCTGTGTAACACTCTCTGATAACCTGATTGTTCAATTTTTATATACTGAAAAAAAGTTCAGGGTGATTGTAAGCAAGAATAAGGAAATGATTGCAGTTTATAAAAAACATTTTGAATCGCTTTGGCTGAAATCCGAACAGTGAATGAATCAGGCAAAATTTATATAGTGACGTCTATTCAAGAATCCGGTGACCAAATATGAGATACTCCTACCAGCGCATAACCATCATCAGAAGCCAGAAGCCAGAGCGTAATGATATCAATGCCGACCTGCAATGGCTTGGAGCGTCTCTTGGCCTGTTTGGCCTGAGGGACAAGGACAAGTCAATGTTCCGCGTTTTCCTGGAGCTGCTCAAGAATTCCAAAATCAAAAAGCCCCTGACAAGCGATGAGATTGCAACAAAGCTGAAGCTCTCCCGCGGCACAGTCATGCACCATATGAACAAGCTTATAGAGTCAGGCATTGTGATGAATGAGAGGAACAAATATATCCTCAGGGAAGACACCCTTGAGCTTTTGGTCAACGACATTGAGAAGGATATGAAACGGACTTGCAATGAACTTAAGCAAATAGCGAAGGAAATTGATAAATGGTTCGAAATTTAAGTTATACATAATTTTATCTTTAGTTGCAGTTCGGGAGACCGAACGAAGTGAGCGTCTCCCCAGCTTCCGTGCGAGCCGAGGCCAGCTCTTGCGAAGGAAATTGATAAATGGTTCGAAATATAGTGAGTTTTTGGTATTTACCCTTTTTTCAAAAAAGGATAAATTTAGTTGAAAATAATCCTTAATCTCTAAACTATCGCTTCACAATCGCTATGGAAAAATATATATAGGCTTTTACGTCTTGTCTGGCTACTGTGATTACCAAAAAAAGAGTGATACTGGCATCATTGATTCTCATAGCTGTTCTAATGTCTGGCTGCATAAAGCTGACTATTAACCAGGTTATCAACGCAGACGGCTCATCTGAGGTGCAGGTGATCTATGACATGTCTGCCCTATCTGCAATGGCCCAGGCATTTGCCAATGAGTCTGCTGATGGCGAGGATGCCTCTGATTCCAAGAGTGAGATGGAAGAATCATGTGCGGGATTCTATAACTCCACAAGCCTTCAAAATCCCAGGTGCTCTGTGACAGATGACCTTAAGGTTGTAATGTCTGGCGAAACATCGCTTGATGGCAACCCGGCATTCAAAGTTTCCAGGAGCATCCCTTATGTTACATATACATTTGACGCCAAGGCTGTCAATTCAATTTTGTCCGACGTGGGAGATGCCCAGGGGCAATCATTTGACACAGACCAATTGAAACAGGCTAAAGCTGCGGCTGGCGCAATGGGCATGTCCTTTACTTATGTTGTTCAAATGCCCGGGACGATTTACGAAGCTGATGCCGGCACCATTGAAGAAGATAAAATCACAATTGACATATTCGACATGCTCGATTCGGAAAATGTTTACATAAAATCGCGCGAACTTAACCTGCTATGGGACATCGGCCTTATTGTTATTGTAGTCATAACAGTTTTTTTGGTCATTCTTTTCCTTGGAAAAAGGGGAAATAAAATCCAGAGCAATGCTCAGGAGCAATACCAGCAAGCTGCTTACCAATCCGACCCATACCGGCAGGACCAGGCAGGCCAGCAGCAATACCAGCAGCAATATCCGGCAGGCCAGCAGCAGTATCCGCAACAGTATCCACCACAAGGCCAACAAGCGCAGAATCAGCAGCAATATGGGCGATACCCTCCGAGATAATCATCCTCATAGTCCTTTTTTCTGTCGCACAATGCAGCCAGCCTTTTTTGCAAAAAGTCTGGGCCAAAAAACCCTGTTACTCATTTCTGTTAAACATAAGCTTTTTAAGTAGCCAAAGTATCCGTAACCTCGGTGGGATATTGGATGAACTGCTTTTATGCATTGCAAGGAATTCTGGCCGTGGCGAGCTGAAGACATCAACTGGCAGGCTTGCAGCTGAAATTGGGATATCCCAGCAAAGCATCTCCCGCAAGCTTCGAAGCCTTGAGCAAAAAGGCTTAATCCTCCGGGCTTCTGCTCCGTCAGGCATGACAATCAGCATTAAGGAAAAGGGCCTGCTGATGCTCAAGTCAGAATACATGCTCCTTAAGGGCATCTTTGAGTCAACCTCCAAAATCAATGGCAAAGTCACAAGCGGCATGGGCGAAGGGGGGTATTATGTGAAGATATATTCCGGCAAATTCAGGAAAATGCTTGGATTCGCCCCCTTTCCAGGCACCCTTAACATCAAGGTTGACCCGGCATCCAAGAAAGTCTTCCTTGCAGGGTCTGAGCAGATCACTATCCCGGAATTCAGGACAAAAACCCGCACATTTGGCGTAGTCCATTGCTACAAAGTAAGAATTGGCAAATCTGTAAAGGGCGCGCTGATTGCCCCGGTCCGGGCAAGGCATCCAGAGAACATAGCAGAGCTGATTGCTCCCATAAACCTGAGAAGGAAATTCTCGCTCATGGATGGCAGCGAAATTTCAGTTGAGAGGGATGGGCCATGAAAATCGGGGTTGCTGATACGACATTTTCCAGGGTTGACATGTTCGCTTTTGTTGAGCAGGCATTCAGCCAGGTGGGCAAGCGCATCATAATTGAGAGGTACACTGTTCCTGGCGTCAAGGATCTCCCATTGGCGTGCAAGCGCTTGCTCCAGCACCACAATTGCGATATTGTTATGGCATTGGGCATGGTCGGGCCTGAGCCAATTGACAAGCAATGCAGCCATGAGGCATCTATGGCAATCCAGCAGGTGCAGCTGATGGCTGACAGGCACATACTTGAGGTTTTTGTGCACATGGATGAGGCAAAGGACGACAAAGACTTGCACAATCTGGCAAAAAACAGGGCATCGAAGCATGCACTGAATGCCATTGAGTTGCTAAAAGGAAAGACAGCCCTTAGCCCTTATGCAGGGACAGGCAGGCGACAGGGCAGGAATGATGCAGGGCAGGTGAAGAACAAATGAAACACAGAATTTCAATCATAGTCTCAGATTTTAACGGCAATATTACTTCAAAAATGCTCGCATATGCTGAGAAGACAGCAAAAAAACTTGGCTTGGATATTACCAGCGTGGTACATGTCCCTGGCACATTCGAAATTCCTTTGGCATTGAAGCATGTTTTATCCAAAAAAAATATTGACGGCGCAGTTGTGCTCGGTGCAGTCAAGCAGGGAGATACCGGCCATGATGTTGTTGTGGCAGAGAATTGCGCAAGGCAGATCATGAAGCTGTCCCTGAAGCACAGCATACCCATTGGCCTAGGTGTCATAGGCCCAAAGGCAACGATTAAGCACGCCGAGGAAAGAGCCGAGGAATATTCTGTCAGGGCTGTTGAAACTGTTTCAAAAATGATAAATGTCATGAGGCAATGAGCATGGAAAAAGGCAAGAAAGAAAGCGGGCATGGTATTTCATGCGAAATAGAAGTCAGACAGGAGGCAGAGGCCAGTCTCCCAACAGCTTTTGGCGATTTTAGAATTATCTATTTTTCCAACAGCCAGGATAAGAAAGACCATGTTGCATTGGTCAAGGGTAAAATCAAGGGGATGGAAAATGTCCTTGTTCGCGTGCATTCAAAGTGCCTTACCGGCGACTCTTTCGGCTCAATAAAATGTGACTGCCGTGCCCAGCTGGAAGGCGCAATGAAAAAAATCGAAGGTGAAGGCGCAGGGGCAATCATTTACCTTGACCAGGAAGGGAGGGGCATCGGCCTTATGAACAAAATAAAGGCATATGCGCTCCAGGATACGGGCCTGGACACAGTTGAGGCAAACCTTAAGCTTGGACTGAAAGCTGATGAAAGAAATTTCCACATTGCTGCGCGGATTATAGAATCCTTGGGAGTTAAGAGCATAAGGCTTATGACAAACAATCCTGAAAAGCTGAAGAATCTTAAAATGTGCGGAATCAAGGTGATTGAACGGGTGCCGAGCATTACAAAACCAACAAGCCAAAACAAGGGCTATCTCAATACGAAAAAAGACAAGTTTGGGCACCTTATCAGTGACGCAATATGAGAAAAAAAAATTCACCCATTTCCAAAAAGAAAGATGAATTCTATATGGGGCTTGCAATTGACCTAGCCAAAAAGGCAAGGCCGAGCCCAAACCCAAGAGTGGGGGCAATCCTTGTTAAGAATGGAAAAATCATTGGGAAAGGCTATCATCGCAAGGCAGGGGAGCCCCACGCTGAAATTAACGCAATCAACAGTGCAAAAAGAAAACTTCCTGATCTCTCTGGCAGCACTTTGTACATAACACTGGAGCCATGCTGCCATTATGGCAAGACACCACCATGCACCAATCGCATACTGGCTGAAAAAATTGGAAGGGTAGTCATTGGGGCAAAGGACCCGAACAGGCTTGTTGCCGGCAGGGGAATTTCAATCCTAAGGAAAAATGTTGCCAAAATAACCGCTGGAGTCCTGTCCGTATCAGCAACGGAAATAAATGACGGCTACAATCATTTTATCACAACGGGCTGGCCCCTTGTTGTGCTTAAGGCAGCAATCTCGCTTGACGGAAAAATATCAGCTGAAAATCGCGATTCAAAGTGGATATCAAACAGGAAGTCAAGACGGATTGTCCATGAAATGCGAAGCAAATATGATGCAATCCTGGTTGGCTCAGGAACAGTGCTCAAAGATAATCCAAGGCTGACCAGCAGGATAAGGGGAGGCATTGACCCAATGAGGATAATCTTTGACTCAAAGCTGTCCCTGCCCCTGAATGCAAAGGTGCTGGCGGACAGGAATGCCATTATCTTTACAACAGCAAAATGCAATAAGGCCAAGAAACTGCTCTTGGAGAAAAAAGGCTATGAAATCCAGGTTGCCGGAAATAGCCAGGTGGACCTGAAAAAAGCCCTGTCATTCTTGGGAAAAAGAGGCATAACAGGCATTCTTGTTGAAGGAGGGGCAAAAATTTATGGGTCATTTATCAATCAGAAGCTTGCTGACAAAGTTATCCTGTTCATTGCACCCAATGTAAGGGGCGGGCAGAATGCACCAGTTTTTCCGTCAATAAGCCTGAAAAATCCCACTTATACAAAAATTGATGACAATGTCATGATTGAAGGGGATTTGTGAAAAAGTTTTCTGCAAGGGAAATTATTGCCTTATCACAGGCATCCTTCCAGTATTTTTTCGTTGTGATGGATACTTGTGGTTGTAGAAATATTCAACATGGAAGGACAGGACTTCCTTCACATCTTTTCTGTTGACCAGGTGGTGTATCCTTCCATTTTTGTAGAGCATGTCAGTTGTGATTGTGGCGGGATCAACCTCAATGCCTGCACCCATTGTTACTCTTGGCCCTGCGAAGGCAGCAAGACTTCCCTTTTCACCAATTATTATATCCCCCACAGAGGCATAGCTTGCATATGCCCCGCCTGTGCATGGGTCAGCCAGGACGCTAAGGTATGATATCCCTTTTTGCTTCAAAGGCAAAAGTGATGCAATCATCTTTGCCATTTGTGCCAGGGCCATTGGCCCTTCATACATCCTTGCCCCTCCTGAAGAGGTCACTGATACCAAAGGCACGCGCTTTCTGTATGCCAGCTCGCTCGCACGCCTGAATTTCTCCCCAAACACGGCACCAAAGGAGCCCCCTATGAATTGTATGTCTGATATGGCAACAACCACTTCCCTGCCATCAATGGTGCCTGTTCCTGTTACCAGCGCTTCTTTTGAAAACGAATTTTCTTCAGCTTTTTTTAGCACGGATTTATATTTGTTGCCTGAATATCTTTTTGTATCCTTGATATTATTTAAAGTCAGGTTTCGCTCAGTCTCAGCGAAACTGCCTTCATCCAGGATTTTCCTAATTTGTTCTTCCATTGCTAAATACTCCCCTTTTCCGCAAGTCGGGCAGGCATAGAAATTCTGAATCCATTTTTCATCGGAAATAGTCCCGCACCCGCCGGATGGGGGAAAAGTTGTTTTTTCCTCAGCTTCAACTCTTTCGCACATTACACCCAGGCCTTTTGTCCCTTTTTCTTTTCTCTTCTGAAATTCTTCTTTCGAGATTTTCAAATTAGCTTCATTCACGTCGACAAAAGTGAGGTCCTGCATATATTCCTTGGGTTCTCTTTTTCTAAATCTGGTCCAGAAATCGTGGAGGCTTCCAACCACACGACCCTCAAACTTGCCATAATCCATAATCCGCCTGTACCTATCACGCACGATCTGGTCAATTTTCCTCCTAGTAAGGCCCCTTTCTCCTGTTTTGGAATCCTTGTAAGTCCATTCGCTTAAGGTTGCCGAAATTGCATCCCTAACTGTTTTTATAACTTCTCTATAACCTTTGTTTGCCCCATTCTTCGGCTCGGGAAGAATATAATCCACCATGCCAATCTCCTTAAGATGCTCGGCTTCCGGATGGAGCATATCAAGAGCTAATGGAATGAGCTCACTCATCGGAGTGCCTGCTGCCAGTTCCCTGTTCATAGTTATCCTTATGGCACTTTCAGGGGAAATAACCGATTCCATGGCATTTTCAAGCATGAATACCCTGTCGTGTCCTTGCATAGCCAGTGCTCCACCACTCCCACCAAAACCATGTATTACGGAAATCACAGGTGCTTTTATGTCGCAGTATCGCTTTATGCAATCTGCTATTAATAGTGCCTGCCCTCCTTTTTCAGCTTTCATTGATGCATCCGCTCCAACTGTGTCAATGAAAGTTATCACAGGCATCGCTGCTTTTTCCGCTTCATCCAAGCGTTGAAGGGCATAGGAATACCCAGCAGGGGTCATTGAATATAAAGACTCTGATGGGTTGACAGTATTCGGCCGCTCCTGGCCGAGAACCACGCATTCAATGCCATCTATTTTTCCTTTGGCAGCAATCAACGATGGATCAGGCGATTTGTAATACACCAGGCTATCCTTATCAAAAACACCATTAATCAAGATAGAGCTCGGAATTCTTTTCGGATCCCTCACTACTTTGAGCCTTGCTTCCAAATTAATTTGCTGATTTGAAGCTGGAACTTTCTTTATCATTGTATCCCTTTGCAGCTCTCACTGTCAGCCACTTAATCCCCCTATGGCGTTCTTGTTTGCCATTTTAAAAAGCTTTGCGAACTAAACTATTCAAAAGTGGTAAATAGTTTTTGGCAAATGAGCATTTTCCGAGCAGAAATAAGAAATTAATTCTTATAATCACCAACCTATATAAACACCTTATATCTCCAGAGAACAATGCAAACCCTGTACATAATCGGAAGCGTCATTGCAGTGTCACTCATCTCAATTATTGTAATCCTCCCATTCATCCATAAATCAAAAATATCAGAAAAGCTTCTCCTCTTCCTGCTGAGCATTTCAATCGGCGTCCTGCTCAGCACTGTTGTGCTGGATTTCCTCCCTGAGATTGTAGAGCACGGTTACAGCACAACCTCAGCATTGTACATCCTTTCTGGCTTTCTGCTAATGTTTCTGCTTGAAAAATTCGTGCATTGGCATCACTCTCTCAAGAACGAGCAGTTTGAGGGAAAGCACAGCCATGCCTACAGCCTGGCGCCCATTAATCTCATTGGCGACGGGATCCACAACTTTATTGACGGCATGGTCATTGCGGGCAGTTATTTTGTCAGCACAACAGTGGGCATTGCAGCCACTGTTTCCATCATATTCCACGAAATCCCGCAGGAAATCGGCGACTTTGGCGTGCTCTTGTACTCCGGCATGTCAAAGAAAAAGGCAGTGGTATTCAACCTGCTGTCAGCTGCCGCTGCCATTCTCGGCGCGATACTGGGAATCTTCATAATTGGAACCATGGCCAGGTTTGAGTATTTCATAATCAGCTTTGCCGCAGGCAATTTCATTTATATCGCAGCCGCAAACTTGGTCCCGCAGTTGCACAGGAGATGCGAGCTTTGGGAAACATTGGAGCACATTTTTGCAATTTGCCTTGGCGTTGCTGTGACCTTGCTGATAACCCTCTATTTGCCAGGGCATTGAGTGCGGTATTCAGCGCATGTGGCAGCAGCGGGCTGAAAACCCAAAAGGTAAACATTTATATATCAATATGAATTCGGTTTGAATGAAAAAGAGATGAATTTTCTATGCCAAAGGAGAACAAAAGCGCCAGCAAGCAGGACAGTTCAGTTCCAGAAGACCCGAGGCAAAAGGAATTCTTGGATTCCCTTCCAAAAGAGGCCAGGCAAAAGCTTGAGGACATCAAGAAAAAGCTTGAGCTGCTCAAGACCGAGGTTCTCAAGAAGTTTGACAAGTACATAGTGGGCGTTTCGCTTCTCCCGCCGCAGCAGAGCCAGGCGCCGCCTCCAAATGCAGAGCCCGGGGCAAATGCGCCACAGGTGCCGCCGCCGGATAATGAAAAAATCAATGTGCTGATACTTATTGATGATTCTGACAGCCAAAGCATGTCAAAAGTCGAGCTCAAGACAAAGCTGACCCAAATCATCGAGAAGGCTGCGCAGGACATTGACCCGAATCTCAACCCAATGACAGTAATCCTCAGCGAGCTATGGCAGAACTGCTTCGACGGCAAGTTTGAGATGCTGCAGACAATTGCCCTTGGCGCGCCGATTTATGATACAGGCATGCTCTCTGCAATCAAGATAGCCGAAATCCACAAGACAATGGTCATCAAGAAGTTTGAGAAATACATTGTCAGCTACGTCCTGGCAGGCTCACTGGTGCAGGGCAAGGCCACCAAGACAAGCGACATAGATGTCTGGATTGTCATTGATGACACCGACGTCAAGAAAATGACCAGGGCTGAGCTGAAGGACAAGCTGCGCGCAATCATAATTGGCATGGGCATGGAAGCAGGCGAGCTTACCGGCATCAGGAACAAGCTCAACATACAGGTTTACATCCTCACTGATTTCTGGGACAGCCTTAAAGAGGCAAATCCTATCATTTTCACATTGCTGAGGGATGGCGTCCCATTCTATGACCGCGGGATATTCATGCCATGGAAACAGCTGCTGAAAAGCGGCAAAATCAAGCCAAGCGCAGAGGCAATTGACATGTTCATGTCTTCAGGCGAGCAAATGCTCCGCAGGGTCGAGCTCAAGCTGAAGGAGATTGGTATGGAGGACATTTACTATGCAATCTTGACTCCTAGCCAGGCAGCATTGATGATGTATGGCATCCCTCCACCCGCGCCAAAGGAAACAGCTGACCTCTTGAGGCAGATTTTTGTTGAAAAGGAAAAGATGTTCCGCGCCGAGGATGTGAAAATCCTGGAAAATGTTGTTAAAATAAGGAAGGACATTGAGCATGGCACCAAGAAGGAGCTTTCAGGCAAGGAAGTCGACACTTTGCTCGGGGACGCCGATAAATTCCTCAAGGCAATCAAGAAGCTTTTTGCCCAAATTGAAGTCAAGCGGGAAGAGCAGGACGTTGCCACAATTTATGAGAACATGGTCACGGTTGTGCGCGACATATTGAGGCTGGAAAATGTCAGCAAGATGCCTGAGAACGAGATGATAAGGATTTTCAACGAAGAGCTTGTTGTGCCCGGCAAGGTCCCGGCAAGGTACAAAAGGCTGCTGGAAACTGTTGTCAAGGCCAAAAAGGATTATGATACGAACAGGCTGAGCAAGAACGAGGTGGAGGAGGTCAAGAAGATTTCGGGGGAGCTCTTCAAGTTCCTGGTTGAATACCTCCAGCGCAAGCGCGGCAGGGAGATTGAGCGCGCCAAAATCAGGGTCAAGCACGGCGACAAATATGGCGAGGTGCTTTTGCTGGATGACATCGCTTACATAATCCATGATATTGATAATGAGGACAGGAACATCTCCAAGGCCAGGCTGATGCCCTCAGGAAGATTGGGGCAGATAGAAGCCAGCAACCTCGAGGAGCTGGAGCGTGCAGTTGCCAAAGTGGTTATTCCACCAAAGGTTTTCATCAAGGAGCCCATTTTTGAGGATATGAAGGTCATATTTGGAAGGGATGTTGAAGTTCTGCTGAATTACTAGTTTCTTAACTATGTTGACTATTACTACTTGCCAATGCAAACCTATTTAAAGTTATATCAATTCTCAGCTTTGCTATTATCATACTTTATCATACTTTTGATGTTTAGGGGGCGATAGCATGAAAACGCTGGGTATGCTAACAAATGGCGGAGACACGCCGAGCTTGAATTCTGTTCTGGCAGCTATCAAAAAAGCAGCCCGTATGGAGGGCTTTGACAAGATCTGGGGCATAGAAGGGGGCTATCTTGGCCTTATTGAAGGTCGAATGAAAGACATAACAGAACGTGAGATTGAGCCTGCCCAGGGCGGCTCTATACTTTATTCTCTAAGGGACAGCCCCTTACCGCTGGAAATTCCGGTCGACCCCAAAGAAAAACAACTGTGGGAAGCAAAACTTCAAGGAGCAATTAAAACAATCAAAGACAAGCATATCGATGTGCTTGTTGCAATAGGGGGCGACGGCACAATCGCAGCCACAAAAGCATCTGTGCCATACATCCATGAAGAGACCAATTGTAAAGTGTATGCTTTTCCAAGGACAATTGATAATGATATTCGGACTTTTACATCCCAAAATTTCGAAAATGAGACCATAGAAACAGCAGTTGCTCCTGGTGCACCAACAGCAATGCTCAGGATTGTGGACTTGACGCATCGGCTCAAGACAACAGCTGAAACGAATAAGAGGGTTTTTACACTAGAGACAATGGGCAGAGATGCTGGTTGGCTTGCACTCGCGGCATGTTATGGAGGGGCAGAATTTGTGATAGTCCCTGAGTTTGATGTTTCATCTGACGTGGAGAACCAACTCTATGATCTTGTTGCTGAGATGTACAGGGAATCGCAAAGCTGCGTTGTCGCTGTTTCAGAAGGCACCAAATTTGATGGCGTGCAGCTCAAGAAGACTGCTTATGGAAAAAGAAAGCTGGGGGGAGTTGGCGACTTGATTTCACTGGGTGGTCCGGTGGATGATAAAAGAACAATTGATGGTATACAAGATGCATTGAAAAAACGGAATGTTGTTCAAATCAGTTATCCGAATGGCAGGCAAAACCAAGAGGAGTACCGCATAGTCAGAGCAGTTGACGTAAGATGCCAGCATGGAGATTATTATCCAAGAATGGGCGGGCCGAGCCAGTATGACATGCGTTTGAGTGAAGTCCTTGGCGATAGGCTGAGAAAAATGCTCCATGACGGCAAAGCTGAGCACATGCCTGTCCTGGCCAGGGTGGTTCCTTTCGAAGAACTAACAGTGGATGTAACATCTGATGTTCCATTCAGCAAGGTTGAGCAGATGCTGCTGCCTGTCAAAAGCTATTTTAACCCTGACCGTCTTACGGCGAATCTCGCATTTGCGGATTTCATGAACCAGATAATATCCGAGCAGGACAAGAAGCTTGTTTTTGGGAAGGCATATTAGCCACCCAAATGTTTTATCATACTGAATTGCAGATTTAATGTTTTTCTATTTACCAATGGCAATTTTACATAGAAAAATATATATAACCTTATTCCAACATTTTGCTTTATGTCAGTCACTGATAGCATTTGGGGCCCGGACAAGGAGCTTATTGTGAAATATGTGGGCATCCTGGACATGGATGGCCTATACCGCACCCTATACAACTGGTTTGATGCACGGAAGCTCGAGTGGCATGAGCCTGTATTCAAGGACAAGCACCCGGTGCAGGGGGATGCCCAGGAAATCAAGATTTTCGCATACAGGAATGACACAGAGTTCATGCGTGTCAGGTATGGCATCTTTATCCACACCTGGGACCTTCAGCCAGTCACTGTTGTCAAGGAAGACAAAAAAATAATGATGGAAAAAGGCAGGCTCAAGCTGACCATCCAGGTTGATTTTGAATATGACTATGAGAACAAGTGGGAATCAAGCCAGTTCCATGTAACCCTCCGGGATTTTTACATAAAATACATAACCTACAGAAAAATTCAGTCTTATGCGGACAAGATAGAGTATGAAGCCCACAACCTTCAGGAGACTATCAAGCAATGGCTGGACATGCAGGGCCGCGGAAACCAGTTTGCTGACATGTATTAGGAAAATAATATGCTAAGCCAAATTTACTGTGCCAAAAAGCGGTGCAACTCATGGTTGAGAGAAGAATAATCGTTGACAATCTAAAGGTGGAATATAATGGCTTATTTGATGCCACCGAGCTTTACAAGCTTATTGATTATTATTTCCGTGAGCGTGCCTACACCAAGCATGAGCTGAGGAATTACGAGCATGTTTACACTTCCGGCAAGCAGGTTGAAGTTCACATGGAGCCCTACAGAAAAATCACTGATTACGCTAAATATGTCATAAAAGTGCTCATTACCATGAAGCATCTGAAAGAAGTGACTGTGGAAATTGACAAAAAGAAGGTCAAGCTGAACAAGGGTGAAGTGGAGGTTGAGTTTGACGGCTACCTTGAGCTGGATTATGAGCACAGGTGGGAGAAAAAGCCAATGTTCTACTTTCTCAGGGCAATATTTGACCAGTATGTGTACAAGATTCATACAGAAAGGTATGAGCAGGGGCTGGCACAGGAAGTGCACGACCTGCGAAGCCAGGTCAGGAAGTTCTTGAATATGCAGAAGCATTGAGACACCCTATTCTACAATTGGGTTGCAAAATTTGCAGGCGGGCTGGAGATTGAGCTTGAACAATAGCACGGCCAAGGCTATATCTTGTCCTCTGTTATTATTTTTTCTCCCATATAAACATTATAATAATATAACAATAAAAAAATAAAAAATTACAGAAAATAAAAACTTACAGACCTTAGCTGTAGCTTACAAGCTCCATTGCAGTTGAAACCTGCGCAGAAGTGTATGTCACCTTGATTGGCAATGGCACACCGCTTGAATACCAGTACATAACGCTCTCGAGCTGGTATTTCTCTGCGCTGAATGTCCCTGCCGGCACTGTCACGCTTTCGCTCCCAACAAACTGGAGCTGCGGCATGCTTGCATCAGGGCTTGAGACTGCATTCGGGCCTTCCTGTGGGCACTCTGCTTCCTGGTCAATATTCTGCCCCATGGCATTTATCGTAGTGGTTATTTTCAGGCACTTGTAATTTGCCTTGCTCAGCCAGGTGTTTGATGTAATTGTTGCTCCCTGGCTTTCGATATTGACAGATGTTTTCCATGCTGCCACACCATTGACCGGGTCAGATGTCACGCCATATTTCATGTTTGTGACAGTGTCAACCCCTCCTGCAGTTGAAGTAACCCTATACTCATAGTTCTTTAGCATGCCATAGTTGTAAAGCTTGTCCATGCCAAGGCTTTTGGCTGATGCTTCCGCGGCCACATTTGGCATGGGCACGTCACCATCATTATCATCTTCCACTACCGTCTCTTCAGCATTCTCGCTGTCCAATGCAGGCATATTTGAATCCACAGATGCATCACTGGCATCAGAATTGTCCTCTGCCTGTTCTCCTGCAGCATTATCATCAGCCTGCTGGCCGTTATTGCCAGTGTCTGCCGATGGCGTATTGCACGCAGCAACAAAAATTGTCAGAACTGCTAAAACCAACAATATCTTCAAATAATCTCTCATGTATCGCACCCCCCTACATAATCTATTATCCCTACATAATCTATTATTAATGTTCTTTCGCTGTTCATTTATAAAGTTTATGCGGGAGGAGGGATTTGAACCCCCGAACCCACTAAGGGACAGGATAACATAAAGGAAAAATCACAACATGTGCTGTGTGCCCCTCTTAAGTCCTGCACGTTTGGCCAGGCTTCGCTACTCCCGCAAAATCACAGAAAGGTAAAGACTATTTAAACTTTTATCATTGAAAAATTAAGCGCGGAGAACTCAATCACTTCTTGAATTTATACTCAAATATCTTCCTGGCCATTGGTTCCTTTTTCTTAATCTTGAAAAGGACCTGCTTGCTTTCCCTCAGCCTTTTCAGGCTATTGGTCACAGAGCCAATGGAAACCTTCAGCTTCTTTGCAATATCCTTTGAGCTGAACCACATTTTTTTATTTTTCTTCAAAAAATCATATACTTCCTGTTGTCCCATTATTCAATCAACCCCGCCAGTGTTATTTTGTTATCAAGATGTATATAAACCTTTGGTTTTGGCCGGCTAAGTCAGAAAAGTGCCCCACTTTGTCCTGTTGATTGTGGGCTCGGGCTCCTTGGGCCCGCCACCGTCTTTCTCGTCTGGCTGAGGCAATGGAAAATGCCTGTGCAGGTACTCAAAGATTTTCTGCCCGAATGCATGCAGCTCCCTTGGGTCCAAATAGAGGGGATAGTCTGGGTCGATGACTGCGGGCTTTCGGCTCCATTGCGATATGGTTATTGAAAAATCAGAATAATAAATGCTGCGCATCCTCAAATCCGCGGCGTCTATATGGTAAGGCATCCCCATTGAGTCCAGCAGGCATTCGCCTTTCATCTTTTCCAGATCCATATGGAGATCAACTTTGTTGCCCTTCTCCGTTATTCCGGACAGCATCAGCTGTAACTTTTCGTCGATGGGCGAAGGCACATCCCCTCTGTTAAGTGTACGGTAAACCTTTGTAAAGCGGAAGAAAGCCGGCATTTCCTCCTTCACTGCCCTGTCTTTTATTTTTTCCACCATCGCATCATAGTCTAGGTGGGCCATCATGACAGCAGTATCAATCGAGCCAATAATCAGCTCCTTGTCGCTCCGTGGGGGCCATGAGTCTCTTTTTGCGAATCCAGCGCCTGCCAGCAGCGTTGTCCCTGCAGCATAGCCTGCCAGGAGAATGAGCCCGTTCCCTATGAATTTCCGCCTGCCATAGTCGGTAGATTGCTGCTTCTGAGGCGTGATGTATCTCTGTTCTTCCCCCATTGGTTTTAATCTGATGCATGTTGTTTATAAAGTTTTTACCATCCTGGGCTTAGTAGAAAAGTTTACGTTTTGCCATCAATTCTGCGAGCATCTGGAAATAAGGCAGACAGCAGTTTTCGGAGTTCCAGGGAGAAAACTGCCCTCGCCGATGGCAAAACCTGAGCCTTCAGGCGAAGTTTTCTACTAAGCTCCATCCTGGGGGAAGTCAACGTTCATTTTCAGTAACTTTATAAACAGTTTTTAGATTCTAAGAGCGGGCAAATAGTGTATTTATGCCTCTGTAGCATAGATAGCTATCCTTTCTCTAGAGAAAGGATAGAACCCAAAGAGTCCTCCCCTTCGGGTCGAGGATTTGCTTTGCAAATCATAAACGCCTCTGTAGCATAGTAGCCATTGCGCGTCCTTGGTATTCAATTGAAGACAAATAGGACGAGGTCGAGGGTGCAACTCCCTCCAGAGGCTTCATATCAATTTTTTTTTAGGCATGGCGCCAGGACAATTCTTTTATAGCAAATCACTTTAATAATCGGAACTTTGTTCCTAACGAATAAGTGATTTGCTTATTAGGAAATAACCTTGCACTCATTTCAAAACATACAAACATTTGTCCGGATATCAAAAAAATTTAAATATATGGCAATGAAATTAATTCCATGTCAGAAATCAAGACTGTTTTAATCAGTGGCGGCACAAGCGGCATGGGCAGGGCCTGTGTTTTTAAGTTTCTGGAAGCCGGGCATAATGTGGCTACATTTGCAAGGTCCGGGGACAGCTGCAAAGCACTGGAAAAAGAGCTTGGCGGAAAATTTCCGCAGGCCTCATACCTTGTCCTGCAGGGTGACGTGACTGATGAGGCTAGTGTGGCAATCATTGTCCAGAAAACTGTAAAGAAATTTGGCGCAATCGACATTCTTGTCAACAATGCAGGGCGGGGCCTGTTTGAGACTATTGACACCATCAAGCCCGGGGATTATTTAAATCTTCTAAATGTCAACCTTATTGGCGTGGCCCTGCTAAGCAAGCACGCTGTTCAATCCATGAAAAAGAAAAAAACAGGGCACATCATAAACATCGCATCGATTTCAGGAAAGGAGTCCGGGCCAGGCCGTGAGTTTTACAGCGCATCCAAATATGGGGTAATGGGCTTCTCTGAAGGATTGAGGAAAGAACTTAATGACTTTGAAATCAAGGTCACCACAATATGCCCCGGAATGGTCAAAACTGGCTTTTTCAGCCAGCATGAACTGCGGAGGAGAAAAACCGCAAACAAGGGCAAGCTTCCGCTTATGCTTCGGCCAGAGGAAATTGCCTCGGCAATATACTTCATTGCCTCTCAGCCAGGGCATGTCGCAATTACTGACATCACAATACTGCCATTTGGATGACAGGCTGGGCATTTTTGAGTGCAGTCCATCATATGCCGCTCCATTTTAGACAAAATCCAAGCCCTTCATCTACCAAAAAATATATAATCCGCTTTAGAAACAATTGCTCCATGGCTACAAATGCAGTGCAGCGAAGGGCTTTGCACATGAGGGCAGCAAAGCTTTTCAGGATTTATGATGTTCTCAGGGCGGAAAAGGCAAAATTGAACAGCATCGCAGCAAGGCTGCTGCCCCATGCAGAAGAGCTGGCCAATAGTGTTGACACCGGCGATATAGCCTCCAGGCTCACCTTCCTGAATGTCAGTGCAGTTGAGCTCGAACTCCTTACAAATGCCATACAGCATGAAATTGCATTCTGGAAAATCGTCAAGGCAGATATCGATGCCCTTGTGCAGGACAGGAAACAGTTCAGTGGCCTGTCAGGCTCCGGCGCAGAGGCAAATGCGGGCATCCTGCGGACAGTGATGCTCAACATCGACAAGCTTCACAAGATGCTCAATGCATCGTTCAACAAGCCGCGCAACAACCTGCTCGCAATTCTTGAAAAACAGCTGATTGCTGCTGAACGGCATCGCTGGCAGGACTACCAGGAATACTACAGGCGTGAGCAAAACCTGTTCCGGGATTTCACCTTAATGCGGGATGATGTCGAGAAGCTCAAGGGGATTCTCCCAGACTATGCAGTCAAACTCTCAAGGCAGGCAATGGCAAAGCGCGCTGGCATGATTACCGGTGTAATGGTCGTTGTTCTGCTTGCCAACTCAATAATTGGCGGTTATTTCTCTAACAAAGGCATCTTCCCTGGCGATGATAAAGGCCAGGTTGTCCAGGTCATTCAGGGCGGTGAGAGAATCCACATCCCAAATAATCTGGATATCGACAATCAGGCAACGCTGGTTGAAATTGGCGCAATCATGTCAGGGGTGAAGTTTGACTATGATTTCAAGGGGATAAAGGCAGTGGGCGATAGGGATATCGAAATTGACAAAGGATATTTCGGCGACTATGAATACAAAACCGCGCACGCATCAGCAATTGACTCGGCGCATATCCCTGCCTTAATCAGAAAAATTGGCTCAGCAAAATTAATGGGCACTGAGGTTGACTGGCTTGGCAGCAAATTCAAGGGGATAATGGGCACTTATCAGGATGAAACGCTGAGGATATGGCATGATGGCTGGAGAAGCTATTTTGTCGAGACATGGAAAGGCGGCAAAAAGGCATCATTCCTGGAGATTTTTGTCATCGGCGGGAAAGTGGGCATAGTCAAGCTTCTGAAAAATGATGGCTCCGGGTATTATGTGATCCGCGGCACAACAGCCAGGGCTTTGGAGCACAATGGCGGCGGCATGTACCGTGAGCGTGACCAGGGATTGGGCAGCAAATGGAAAAGCCCCTTCATCCAGGGCATTGACACGGATTCAAACGGAAGCGACATCATAAGCCAGGCCGAGCATATTGTATCGATTTGCTCGAACCTCCTCAAATAATTTCTATTCGCCGGCTTTGCTCGAAAAGTCAGTTTGGGCATCAATTTTGCGAAGCCCATTTCCAGAGGGATTATGCATTTTTCGGGGTTGCAGAGGAGAAAAATGCAATTCGAGAGAAGCTGCAATGCTGAGCGGATGCCCAAACCGGGCCGAAAGGCGGGTTTTCGGGCAAACCCTATTGGCCTCGCATCACCAAGCGAAAATTTAATTTACTTTAAAATACAAATCCCTGCTCATGGAGGAGACCGTGCCCAAAGCTGATGGCCTGCAGAGAAAAAAAAGGCGCAAATCAGTAATTGCCTCTGCTGCACTTGCATTGATGCTCTATATCATCATCTTTGTGATGAAATTTCCTTACAAGACAATCTCCACCCCTGTTTTTGACAACCAATCTTACATTGAATCGAAGCAGCAGGAGGAAGAATGCATCACCCGGCCATACAGGTTTGAGGACGCCTTTATCACAAATTCGCCATGGAAGAAAAACGGAACCAGCCTAACGCCAACGCTGATGCTGAAAAACCTCGAGGGCACAGCAGGAAAATTCACAGTGCAGATTGCCTTTTTCAATAGGGATACTTACCCGTGGAGTTCGGTAAATGGAGGGAACCCCAATGCAAAAGTGGAAAAGGCTGACATCTACAGCGGCAAAGTCGAAGTCACAATCCCAGCTGGTGTTATAGAGGAAATTGAAATCATGACAGATATGCATAATGACACTGACAATTTCTGGGCAGAGGACATTATTACCCCTCCTTACCTGACTGAGTGCCTATCTACCACTCATTACATCAACCAGACAAGGGCACAAAAAGTGCAAACCTCATGGGCAAAAACAAGAATCAGGGCAACAATCTGGCAGATGGCAACAGGAACTTATGAGGAGCCAGGAATTGATGAATTTACTTATTTGCAGACCTGATGACTATCCAAACATCCCTTTCCTTATCATGTCATTCAATGGCTTTCTCTGGCTCGGTATCTCCCTGACCCTGTCCTTTTCCTCAAGCATGTCCTTACTGCCTTTTTTTCCGATAACAATCATGCATTCTATATTGTAAACGTCAGGAATATTCAGCTCCGACATGGCCCTGTCCCTGTCAAAGCCGCCGATTGGATGCGCAATAAAGCCCCTTCTTGTCCCCTCAAGCAGAAGATTCTCACTCGCGAGGCCTGTGTCAAAGCTGTGGGTCCTGATGGGTTTCTCACCATTGTCCGAAATCTTCCTCGACAGCACAATTACGAGCACAGCAGCCCTTTTTGCCCATCGTTGGTTTCCCTCACTCAACAACCCGAAATAAATTGGCCACTCACCTGAATTATTTTTTGCATAAAGAAATAGCCATTCCTGGTTGTTTGAAGAGGAAGGGGCCCATCTCGCTGCCTCAAATAGGGGCATGAGATCATCATCTGTCATTTCCTCGCCGCTCAGTGCCCTTGAAGACCACCTATTCAGGATAATCGGGTGTATCTCATAGCCTGGTTTTCTGTTTTCCCTGACTTCATCACTCAGCGCATCTTTCATTTTGCCAATGGAAATCGCGGCAAGCTAACTATATTAACCTATCCTTTGGCTATTATACACTTATTTGTATTGCGCATGTTTCCAGAAATCCTATAATCACACAGCCTTTATCCTGACATTCAGCCGTGCGCCTTTTTTCAGGTTTTCTATTAATCTCCTGTTTATCATTGCAGCAGGCTTGTCGCACCTTATCCCGAATGTCCTTTCTGAGGAAAATTCTCCTATCCTCATCACAATCTCATCCCTGTGGCCAAATTTTGCGTTTATCCTGCCGTGCACAGAATCTCTTGCATCCCCTGCTTCCAGATTCATCTCAAAATTCCCGGAATTCCTGGCAATGTCAGCCAGGTCACCAGCGTTAAAGTCGCAGCCAACTCCAAGTATGCAGTCCCCTTTCACAGAAAGCTCGGTGTCTTTTGTAAATTCAAGGGAATTCCCGTGGGTCGCCAGTACATTGGCATGGCCGCTGCAGGCAAAGCTTATCTCCTTTGGCATTTTCCGCATTATTTCTTCATCTTGCCTTCCAAGGATTTGCCTGTTGCCTGGGTTGTCTTTATTTCAACGCCCAGATCCTTGAGGCCTTTGAGGTGCATTCTCATTAGCTGCTCAACTATGTTGAGAATCTTTAACATCTCTTCCCTTTCCTTGGCCAGGGTTGACAATGCGCCCTTGTGAAATCCAATCTGCTCGTCCGTGTTTGTTTTTCCAGTCATTTTTTCACCTCAAACTGCAATCAAAATCCTCTCATATTAATTTCTTTGCCATGTAGGGGCCTTCCCTTTCATAGCCAAGCCTTTTGTAATACTCCCTGACGCCGACTCCGGAAATTACCAGCATTTTCTTGCCGTCATAATCCTCAGCTGCCAGCCTTTCGGCTTCGGCAAGGAGGGACTTTCCAATGCCCCTGTGCTGTGCAGCTGCCTTGTCTTTTTTCTGAAGGTTAACAGCCGGGCCGTACACATGCAATTCCCTGATGCCAAGCGTGTTCCCGTCAATTTCCGGCCGGTGCGGCATGCCTGGCTTTCTCATCCTGGCAAAGCCAATCAACAGGTCATTTTTTGTGTCTTCGCATGAAATGAACAACTCTTTTCCACCAGAAGAATCATATTCCTGTTTTTTTATTTCGACATTGTCCCAGCTGATTTCCTTGCTCCTCGGCTCCCTGCATCTTGCGCACCTGCATTTGACATTTTTTTCTTCCATTTTCCGTTCAACATACTGCCTTAAATTCGTCCGGTCAACCCCTGATTCAGTCATGAAAGTCGGGATATCCCTCTGCACCCTCATTATCCTTAGCCATTCTGGCACATCCCTTTTGAACTCTGCAATTATCTCAGCGCTTTGCTCCGTTGTCGGGGGCAGGTACTCACCTTTTTTCCATTGCTCAAACAATGGTGTCCCTCTCATAACCATGCAGGGGTATATCTTGATTGCATCAGGCATGAAGTCAGGGTTTTTCACAATCTGCCCGAGCGACTCCAAATCCTGCTCAAGGGTTACGCCAGGCAATCCCGGCATCATGTGGTATCCAACCTTCAGGAAGCTGTCCTTCAGCTTGCGCGTTGCACTGATGCTGTCCTCGACAGTGTGCATCCTTTTAATCCGGTCGAGCACCTCACTGTAGACTGTCTGGACGCCAATCTCCACTCTTGTGGCGCCAAGCTTGAGCATCATGTCAATCTGCGGCTCATTGGCCCAGTCAGGCCTGGTCTCGAAGCATAATGCCACCAGGCGCATCTTGGCCTTTTCATTTCTCAGCTGCTCTGATTCCAGGCCAACATCAGCAGGGCTGTTTTTCAGCAGAAGCAATTGCTCCTGTATTGCAGTTGTCCTGTTTTCATCTGCAAGATTGCCAGGCAGCTTGAAGAACTCATTGAATTTTTCTAAATCCATGTACTCATTGCCCGGCCCTTCAAAAAACTTGTCTGACAGGTCATTCAGGGCTTTATAGCTGTACTTGATAAATTCCTCCTGGTAGCCTATTGGAAAGCTGGTATAGGTCCCTCCCATGATTATCATTTCGATTTTATCAGGGACCTTGTTCATTGCAAGGTACTGCTCAACCCTGTTTGATGTCTGGAGATACGGATCATAGCTGTTCCTGATTGCGCGCCTGGTTGCCGGCTCTTTCCCGGTGTATGCCTGCGGAACGCTGCCAAAAACACTGCCTGGCCCGCCCGGGCAGTAAGAGCATTTCCCGTGCCTGCATGCTATCGGCCTTGGCATAATCGCAATAGTTGCCACGCCGGAAATTGTCCTTGTTGGCTTTATTGTCAGGAGTTCCTTGAGCTCCTGCCGCTCATCATTTGTCGCAAAGGACGCAATGTCAATATTCCGCGGGATGCTTTTCAATCCTGCCCTCTTTACAAGGGACATCTTAATCCTGTTGAATCCTGCCTGGTCTGCAACATTCTGCTGCCTGACTTCGTCTATGATTTTCCTGCAGATTTCCCCGTACGCTGCCCGGCCCGGCAGTTCATTTTTTGCCATGGCATCCATATGCTCTGGAAACCACGTGCCTATAAAAAAATATCCTTTCCAATCAGGGCGGCACATAACCCTCGGCACATAACCCGCAATTATTTTGCCAATCTTTTTATACTCCGGCATGGTCAGGGAGTTGAGGTGGGATTATGCCAAAAAGGGTCTTGATAATTGAGGATGAACCGAACATTGCAGAGGCTGAAAGGCTTGTGCTGGAGTCAGACTATGAAGTGCACGTTGCTCCGGACGGGGATATGGGTCTGGAAATGGCCAAGAAGCTCCAGCCTGACTTGATTGTCCTCGACCTTATGCTGCCAAACCGCGGCGGGTATGATGTCAGCTTTAACATCCGGCAGCACAACAAGCTGAAGGATACAAAAATCATCATGGTCACAGCCCTTAATCAGCCTATTGACAGGAAGAAAGGCGAGATGGTTGGCACGGACATCTACATGACCAAGCCATTTGAGCCTGACGACTTGATGAACAATGTGAAAAGGCTTCTCCGTGACTGATAACTGCGGCAGGAGAAATATTTTTATCACAGGGGATTGATTACAATGGAGCAATATGTCTCATTATTCTCATCAGACCTGTGGCACAGCTTTTTCTACTTTCTTGGCACTTACCAGGGCGCATTTTACAGGAGCTCAATAGAGCTTGTAATCTCAATTCTGCTCTCATATATGGTAATCTCGGAATACACAAAAACGCAAATCAATGAAAGGAAGCGTGAGCTGAAATACCTGAGCATAGCCTTTGTAAGCCTGCTGATAAACAGCCTCCTTGAAGTCTCAATTTATGCAACGGTGTTGTTTGGCGGGTTTTCCATCGGCACCATCAGCTTTTTTTGGCCTGTCCTGGACAGGTTTCTCGACCTGATTACGCTGGTGCTGCTGGTCAATGCCTTTATTTTCCCGGCGTTCAAGACCCGGCTTCTCAGGTTCAAGGTTGATTACCGTGCGCAGCTTGTTGCCATAGCTGTTATTTCACTTTTGATCGAAGCTTTTTGGCTGGGAAGCAGGAGCATTCAAAATTATGTCTTTTTTTGGGGGAATTATATCCACCACCTGCTCACATTCTCCATAATAGTCTATGCCATCGTGGAGCTTTTGCGCTATCCAGACGAGGATTTTCGCTACAGCGGAAGCATCTATGCCGCGTTCCTTCTCTACCTTGTCGTGCCTGTTGCCGAATTTATCAACATTTTTTTCTATGGCAACAGCTCGATCCGGCTCAGGCTTTTTGTCCAGCCATTCCCTATTTTTGCCATCCTGCTCTTGACAAGGGTCACTTTCCTGAAGCTGGTGGACAAGGCATACCTTCGCGAGAGGCTCACAAAAGCAGAGCGCAAATACAAGATTGAGCGGGAACTTGGCAGGATGAAGGATGAATTTGTGTCAGTTGTCAGCCACGAGCTGAGGACGCCATTGACATCGATCAAATTGTACCTCTCCCTCCTGAAAAGCGGAAAGTTTGGCGAGACAAATGAGCAGCAAAAAAATGCCGTAAGGATAGTCGAGTCAGAATCGGACCGGCTTTCAAGCCTGATCAATGACCTTCTCAGCCTTTCCAAGCTTGAGTCAGGCAAGGAGCATCTGAAAATCAGGGAATTTGACCTCAACGAGCTGAAAAAGCCTATTTACTACGCGGGCGCAGAGGGAAAGGAAATTGAAGTTGCATTCTCAATCCCTGAAAATTTCAAGGTCAATGCCGATCCAAGCAAAATTACACAGGTGTTTGTAAACCTCATGGGCAATGCAATTAAATTCACAGATAACAAAGGCAAAATAAAAGTGACAGCTGAAAAAAGAAAGGGCGAATGGGCACTCTCAATCAAGGATTCGGGCAGGGGCATCCCCCACAAGGACATACCAAAGCTATTTGACAAATTCTACCAGTCGGAAAGCCATATGACGCGCACAAAGGGCGGCACAGGCCTTGGCCTGGCCATAGTCAAGAAAATTATCGACCTTCACAAGGGCAAGGTTGAGGTCGCATCGTCTGAAGGCAAGGGCAGCACATTCACTGTCATTGTCCCTTATAAAATTTGACGCAGGCCATCTGGTTATCGCTAAATAATCACTTTCTAGTAACAAATTGAGCAAAGCTTTTTAAAGCCAAATTCATGACAAAAAGCCATGTCACTCATAGATGTAAGAACGAGCCGCGATATAGGCTACAGGAACGAAGTACCTTATGCGAGCGATCTAAGTTACCCGATTCCCTACATTTTCAAGAACGGGCGGAATACCGGAATGATTGATTTCTCACAGCCTGATATCCTGGATGACATTTTAACATATGAATCAGCGCCTGTTTCGGAAAAATTCCTGAGCAACTTTCTTGCTGATGTTGACAGGACAGTAACCACTTTCCATTCTTATGTGCACTCACTCTCCCAGGATCAGCAGGCTGCCGTGAATTGGGCACTTAATGTGGCGTATAACACGCACCAGAGCGAGCCAAGGCAAACGGGAATGTCATACATGTTCCACATCCTAAACGTTATGAATATCTCGGCCAGGCATAACCTTAGCTATCTCGACATGATTTCAGCCCTGCTCCATGACACCCCTGAAAAATTAAGCGATGAGGATTTTGCACGCAGATGGGGAACTGATTTTAAGCCAAAGGTGAAAACTGTTGTGCAGGAGATCAGGACTGATCCTGATAGCATCAAAAGCCTTGAGCCAACATTCCTGGTAGCCCTGCGAAATCAGCTTTTCCGCTCATATGAGCATTTAAGCTCTGTTGAACATGGAAACTACAGGAAATTAATCAATGATTATACGAACATTAGAGAAAAGCAGCTTAGGCCAGCCATGGGCAATGAGCCTGAGGCAATCAAGGAAATGTATGGGAAAATAAACTCTGAGATAAACCAGGGCCTGGAGGCTGTTCTGGTAACTGGCATCAGGCGTGACCTTACACAGCAATACCTCGACAAATTGCAGGAGTCAATGGACAGCTTTTTAGTCAGGAATGTTGCAACAGGCCAATTCAAGGGTCTGGAAGCAATTGACTACAGCATGAGGCAAATCACAAACCTGAGCAGGCTTAAAATCCTGGATTCAAGCTACGCCGGGCATATTTTTGGAATAGCCCCCTACACAGTGCGGCCTGGCATAAATCACAGGGATGGCAGGGACTATCTTTCTGACCACGAAACACGGCTGCACATCCTGGTTGCAGACATAAATTCAGGAATCCTGAAATTTGGGGACCGCAGGCACAACATCTCGGACATGTACAGCTATGCGAATTACCTTAGCCGCGCGGACCAGCAGCAGACCCTTGATCTGATGCAGCAAAGGCAGGAAACTTCCCAGGACAGGCACAAAAGAATGAAGGAGAGAATTGATTCCATAGACAAAAGGCGGAGCCCCCAGAGCAAGAACAGCATGGATAGCAATTTCAGGCTGGTCGAAATGTGGAAGGGATTGTTCGCAGGCAACCACCTGATTGAGGCAAGGCAGCACATTGAGGCCAGCGATTCAGGGCTTTACCAACATCCACTTGTGGCTCAATCATTGGAAGCTAGGCGCGTGGCTGAGTCGGAACTGATGCAGGAAATAGCGCGCCAGGCTCACCTCCAGCAAAGGCACTTAATAATAAACAGCAAGGATATAACCAGGGACTTCGTGGAGATGCAGGAACGGAAAATAGCTGAATTTGAGAGGGATGGCCTACTTTACACAATCACTGAAACCCTATCTGATATGGACCAGCAGGCAAAGTACGGTGCGCTCGCAAGCATGTTTTTCAGGACTTTTGTCCCAATCATGAGAAAGGATGAAAAACAGGAAGAGAAATTCAAGAATGACAGGCTGACACAAATGATAGCCAGCATAGTTTTTAAGCGCCACGCTGATAAATTTGCAAGCGATCCCAATTTCCATTATCGTGGAAGCGAAAGCCTGATGAGGCCATTCTTTGACATGGCACAGCATATGGACTGATCCCCTGCAAAAATTTCCAAGTTAATGATCAAAAATGGCAGTCGACCTAAGAAAGCTGCAGAATGCGGCGAAGAACAGGAATCCAGAAGACTTGTTGATATCCCATTATGCGCTGATAATTGCAAATCCATATAATTTGATTGCGCCATCCGGAAAAATCGCATATTCCTATAGAAATGAAATTAAGCAAAGATGGGCTGAGAAAATCATAATCCTATCCCAATATCTCAGGAGGCTTCATGGGGAGATTGTGGAACAATTATCTGCAGGCGAAGAAGCATACAGGGGAATGCCGATAAACAGTGAGTTCGACCTAATGACCAACATGATGCAAAACAGGTCTGACGAGGCAGTAGATGCATCCAAAAAAATGTGGGAAAAGCATATCGAGCCTCTCATCCCCCTGCGGGAAAGAAAAACCGGAAACATCAATTATGACAGGCTTTACGATAAATTGCTTGGCATCCTCAAGCAGGATTATTCATTGAATGATTTGCAGAAGGCCCGCAGGGAATTCACCTTAATGGCAAGCCTTTGGAGAAAAACTGTTGATAAGAACTGGAGCAAGGGAGAATCCTATGAAAAATGGAACCGGGAATTCAATGGCTATAGGGATGCAGGCGCTCCTGAATCAGTTTTGTTCGTTCGCAAAAATAGGAACCGTTCATTCCCCATCCTGGCAGAATACATCAGGCTCAAGTCCCGGGAAAGCACTTTGAAAAAAGTTCTTTCCAGAATATATACAGCCATGCACGCAGCCGGTTACAGGGGGGAGGACACGACTTTTGATCCAGCAGTATTTGCGCAAGAATATAAAATCCACAGGGACACTTTTGGAATTTTGGTTGTTCAGCCCGATGAGGCAGAACAGTTAGTCTCAAAATTTGAAAAAAGGGTGGTGAAGCTTGATATGGATCAGCGATACAGGCGCTGGGACAAGCTCGATTTCGAAACTGGCAAGATTGGCGGGGAGGCACGAGGAGGGTATAAAGAATACTTTGTCAGGGTAAATAAGAAATTTGGAGGCCTGCAAGGCAGGGAAAAAAAGATAGTCCGGGACGAGGCAATCCAGGTCCAATTTTATCCTTATATCAGGTGGTGGCTGAATAATTTCCTGAGGACTGAAGACACCCATAAAACCTATAAGCAAATCCAGGCCAACACAGTGGATGAAGCTGTGCAGGACGATGACTGGTTAAGTGAATCACAGGATGGCCTGGAAGAAATGCTGGCAGATGTGCAAAAAATAATCAGGGAATCAGTGCCTCTTGGCTCCCCGCTTTTGCACGCATTTTCGTCCTGTGTTGGAGCCGGCCCAGAGGCATCAAAACACAAATAGAATTTAATCCTGAATTTCAATCAGTCGTTGCTAATATCAGTCGCTGCTAGTCACCCTTCTCGCCTTTGGCACATAATTGAGGATTTTGTCGCCCATTGACTTGCCACAGCCAAGAAAATCCCTTCCATGCCTGACCAGGACAAACCCCTTGCTTTCCAATTGGATATCGAGGTCAAGGCCCCTGAGCCATTTTCTGGCCTCCTCATCATCCAGGTCAACAACATCTTTTTTTGAAAGCGGCCCGGCCAGCTGGCTTCCTTCGATTGACAGCCTTAACTGGTTGCCTTTCAGGATTTCCCCAAAATACATGCCAACAGAATTAATTTTCAGCTTGTCCAGGTCCAGGTTAAAGACATCGCGGCTTGTCACATATATCCTGTCCTGGGTATTCATCAGGTAAACATACTGGATGGGCATGTCTGCATCCCATTGTTCCTTTATCAAACCCAGTATATCCTCTGTTTCCTTCTTGTTTAGGATTTTTAATTTTTCCATTTTCAAAAAAGAGGCCTAACCTTTCCTTAAACGCCCCATATCGGATTTTCCTTTCTCATGATGCCGGCAATCTCCTTCAATGTTTCCATCTCATCTTTGGAAAGGTATTTTTTCAGCTCTTTTAGTTTCCTGAAATCTGCTTCCGGGATTGCGCTGTAAAGGATGTCCCCCTCAACTATCTGCCTCCCCACGGTCACACCATCCATTGAAACCGCCATCTGCTTCCCCTTCTCAGCCTGGCTTACGGTCTCTTTTTCATGCTGGATGCTCCTGGCGGATGTCAATGCATGGCCATTTTTCATCAATGGCATGTCTGATTTGAGCGTGCCTGACAGGACCTCAATCCCCAAGATTGCCGGATTGCTTTGCCTGAAGACGTAATTTCTCATCAGCTCAATCTTGCACGGCCTAGTCAGGAGGTCAACTGCGCTGGCCTCTATCCTCCTGGCTTCATCGATTTTCCATTTTTCAAAATCCTCAATGAGCTTGTAAATTATGTTGTTCGTGAAAATCTTCACTTTTTGCAGCTGGACTACATCCGGCGGCACCACAACATTGAATCCCAATATCACAGAGTCCAGCGGGTTTTCGTCATAATTGCTTTCAGCATCTGAAATGTCCTTTTTTGAGATGTTGCCGACAGCTGCCTTGCGCAGTGGAATCTTCCTGTCCCTCAGCATGTTCAATAAGGCTTCAAGGCTTCCAAGGGTGTCAGCCTTGACAATAATCCCATTCTTGTCTGTCTCGAGTATGACTTCCTTGACCTCTTTTTGCACTGCTTCTTTGGCTGCTTCAAGAGTCTCTTCAGTTGCTGCTCTCAGTGGCATTCCTGCAACCGCATTTTCAACGTCCGGCGCAGAGAGCCTGACTGCAGATGCTGCCTTGCTTTCCTTCACGGAATGGAATTTGCTCTTTGCATCCCTTGTCTCAGAGAGGGGAGCTGGCTCAAATATTGCCCTGACTTTAGTTACAATTGGCTTTTCCATGTCGCCAATCACTATGATGTCACCTGCTTTCAGGATTCCGTCATAAATAATGAGGTCAATGCATGTGCCCATGCCTTTTATGTTTTTGATTTCAAGGATTGTGCCCTTAGCAGGGCCCGCCACATCCAATCTAAGGTTGTTTTCCAGGAATTTCTGTGCCAGGCCCGCAATGACCATAAGCGTTTCCTGTATCCCTATCCCCATTTTTGCGGAAATCGGCACAATTGCTATCTGCTTTGTGTAGTCGCTTACCCTGTCAAAGCGTTCGGAATTAAATCCGTGCTCAAAAAGCTTGCCCACTGTCTCATAGAGCTTTCTGTCAAGGGTTTGCTGGGCATTTTCATTCTGTGCTTTCAGCGCATCCAAAAAGCAAATATCATTCTCCTTAGCAACCCATCCCGGTATAAGGTCTAATTTATTTGCGGCAACCACAAATGGCACCCTGAACTGCTTCAGCATCTCTATGGCCTCTATTGTCTGCGGCTTGAAGCCTTCATTTATGTCAACAACAAGGACAGCAATGTCAGCAAGGGTACCTCCCCTTTTTCTCAAGCTTGAGAATGCCGCATGGCCAGGGGTGTCTATGAATAATAAGCCCTGGATTGTTATTTTCATGTTCATCCGTTCCACCAGCGGACCGCAAATCTGCCTGACCGTGCTGATGGGTATGAGGGAGGCGCCTATTGCCTGCGTGATCTGGCCGGGTTCAGTGTCAACAATGGAACTCCCTCTAATCTTATCAAGAAAGGTGCTTTTTCCGTGGTCTACATGTCCCACTACTGTGCAAATAGGGCTCCGGATATTCTGCATAAAACATCAATACAGGGAATGCTGCGCCATCTTTTAAATGTTTCCGAATAATAAGCCCTGCCAGGAATTAATGGCGGGCTGCCTACTCGCTGCGATAGCTTTATAACTCCATATTTAATCAGGCAGCCATGCTGTCAATCATCAAGGAAGGAAAAGCAGTTCTAAAAGTCCCCACAGGCGAAAAGATTTCAAGCAGCCTGGCGGTATTTTACAATCCTGTCATGAAATTCAACAGGGACATTTCTGTTCTGCTGCTGCAATGCCTTGGAAGGAAGAACCTCTCATTTGCTGATATTCTTTCTGCAAGCGGTGCCCGGGGAATAAGGCTTGCTCTTGAGCTTAAGAAAGGCATTATTGGAACCATGGTCTTGAATGACCAGAGCAAAAAGGCCTTTGGAAATATCAGGCAAAACCTAAGTCTTAATGGGCTGGGAAAGGACAGGCGGATTGCTGTAAAAAACATGGACGCCAATGAATTGCTGCAGGATTCTTCAGGATTTGATGTGATTGACATTGACCCATTCGGCAGCCCTAATTTTTTTTTGTGGAATTCACTGAAAAAAATAAAGCGGAATGGCATCCTTGCAGTAACAGCCACTGATACTGGCGCATTGGCAGGTGCATTCCCTGAAGCAGGCATCAGGAAGTACTGGGCCATTCCGCTCAAGAATGAGTTTATGCACGAAACTGGATTGAGGATTCTTGCAAGAAAGGTGCAGCTGGTCGCATCCCAGCTTGACAGGGCTGCTGTTCCAATCCTTTCTTTTTACAGGGACCATTATTACCGGATTATTTTCAGGATAGAGCACGGTGCCAGGAAGGCAGATAAGGCAATGCGCGGGTATAAATGCATTTTGTATTGCAGAAATTGCACAAGCAGGTGGGTAATAAATGAAATGTCCCCTGCAAAAACAGGTAATATTGGCAAGGATTCAAAATGCTGCAAGGACCCCAAATTCGAAAAGGCAGGGCCGATGTGGTGCAATGCCATGGGAGACCCGGGCCTGGCTGATAAGATGGCTGCCAAATCTGCAAATGAAAAAGACAGGAAATTCCTGTCTGTCCTTGCTTCCGAATATAAATCAGGGATAGTTGGGTTCTATGACATCCACAGGATTTGCAAAATAAGCCATCTTGAGATTCCGCGAAAGGAAGATTTGCGCAATGCTTTAATAAAACAGGGAAACCAGTCAGTGGCAACCCATGTCTCAGGAACAGCGATAAAAACTGATGCCAGCCTTCATAGCATTATAAGAACAATTAGGTCTTTGAACAGGAAAAAGAAATAATGGAAAAATTACCGGATTAATTATCCGATTGTCCTTCTGACATCAGTCACTTCAACAGAATTTACCCCTTCGATGCCAGCTACACTTTCCTCAAGAGAGTCAGTCGCACCTTTGCTTTCATCCATTACAAAAATGAGGTTTATGGCCTTGAGGCCAAATGCTATTGGCACAACCTCAACTTTGCCGACTTTGCCGCCAAATTTGGAAATTTCTTCAGAAGCTTTATTTTCAATAAATTTGAGGTCTGTATCCGGGCTGACCGGCATGATTTTCAGGGTTACTACTACTGTTGCCATTTTTCTGTCTAGTTTGGCCCCTCAAATCCGCACTGTGGGCATTTGTATTTTGCTGCTATTACCCTGGCATGCCTTGACCGCACTATCCTGTGCTTCCCGCATGAAGGGCAGTCAAATTGGGACACACCCTCAGTATTAGTCACTTTTTTCTTGGTTGAAATGCAGACAATGTCTTCCATATTGCTAACCTCCTAGCTGAATTCAGATTTTTGCAGCCGCTTAAAAAGCTTGTGATTTTATTCATATACCTCCAATATTGGCTTAAAATGGATTAATTATTCCAGAGTTACAATAAAAGTATATATAATGCAAAGGTAATTTTGAAGTAAAAGGGGAGTGATATATATTGAAAGCTAGAAGGCAGTCAAAACAAAGTTCTACAAAGAGGCTTTCAGGTGCCAAGGCCAACAAGGGCGCAAAAGTAAAGTCCGGGCCAAATAAAACTGCTAAAAGCCCTGCTTCCAGCGCAAAACAAAATAAGGGTTCAAAATCTTTTGCTAAAATCTCCAAAAGCGCGCGGGCTTCCCCTCAAAACTTGTCTGCAATGGATGAGGATATGGAATTGCAGTCCCTTGAGAATGAGCTTAGCGCTGAGCTGCCGGATATCCCTGATTTTGGTGGTGCCGGCAAATTCGAGGATTCCCAATCGGATTTGGAGCTTCCAAAGCCCCCGAGCCTTGATGAGGCAAAGCAGCCTTCTTTATCTTTGCCCAAGGCGCCAAAAAAACCCGGATTCTTTGCACGCCTGTTTGCAGCAAAGCCAAGGGAAGTCAGGCCGGATGAGCTCGATGAAATGGAAAGGTCGCTGGAAGAGGCTGAAATCACGGACATCCCGCTTCCTCCAATCAAAATTGAGAAGGACGATATCACCAAATCCGAAATCCCAAAATCCGGCATCTCAAAAATAACAGCGCATGAACTGGGATTTGTTCCATCAGCTGAAACCAAATCAACTATCATGGCCAAGGCTGTCTCTCCTGTTTCTGGGGATTCAGTCTTTCCTGAAAAGTCATCGGACAAAAAGATGCAAGCCAAAATGGGGCAGCCAGCCAAGAAAGGAAAGGTCAAGGCAGGAAAGGCAAAGACGGAACTGGAATTTGAGGAGTCACAGCTGGATGGCGAGTTGCCCGCGCCTCCTGAATCAGGCATGCCATCTCCTCCTGCTGAATCAGCACCCACTCCACAGAAGCCAAAAGTGAGCTTTTTCTCCCTGTTCAGGAAAAAGCCAAAAATTGAGACGCAAACTGCCACTTCCATGGATACGATAATGCTTCCACCTATGGCTATTGAACCCGATACACTACCGGAATCTGCCCCGCAACCAATGCTTTCAGGCAAGGATGAAAAGAAAAAATCCAAGCTAAAAGGCAAGGAGAAAAAGGCGGGAAAGGATAGCCAAAAGGATAGCCAGCCTGTTTTATCTCTCCCTGAAGAATCTGCTGATGCCAAAGCAAAGTTGGCCTCTGCACCAGACATGGCAATGCAGAGCCGCATAGATGATTTGCACCACGCCAAGAAAAAAATGGAGATGGAAATCCAGGAGCATTCCGCTCATTTGGAAGCCCTGCATGTCCAGAAAAAGAACAAGCAAAGGGAAATTGATGAAAAGCACAAGGAGCTTGTCAAGAAGGAAATAGAAGTTGCTGAGCGTGAAAGGCTGATTCAGGAAAAACAGCAGCAGCATGCTGACCTGCATGAAGACCTTCAGAAAAAACTGCTTCAGCAGGGCATCATGGAGGGCAGTATCAAGAATTATGACACGGAAATGAAGCGCATGGAAGAGCAGCTTGACAAGCTTGCCGCAACACGTGAGCAGCTCAAGGACGAAAACCAGCGCCTCAGGACCGACCTGAATGAAAAAGAACGCGAGCTGAACAACAAGGAAAGGATAATCCTCGAGGACTCAAAGAAACTCGAAAAGGCTGGCAAAGACCTGGAGAGGAGCAAGAAGGAGCATGTGGAAATGCACGAGCTTCTCACCAGGCGACAAATGGAATTCGAAACAAAGGCCAAGCTTCTTGAGGACTTCGAGAAAAAGAGAAAAACAGCCGAGACAGAAATTGGCAGGCTGAAAATTCAGAAGGAAAAGCTGGACATGGAACTGCTTGAGACAAATGAATACATGGCCAAGAAAATTGCAGAGAAGCAGGCAGGCGAAAATGAGGCAAAAGGCATTCGAAAGGAGCTTGATTCGCTCAAAAGGCAGCTGCAGAATAATAGGGATGAAATTAAGTCCTCAGAATCAGAGCTAAAGGCAGTGAAATCAGAGCTTAAGAAAAAACAGGAGCAGCTATCCAAGCTTGAGAAGAAGATTGCCAAGAAAACTCCAAAGGAGACAACAGACCCTGCGGCAAGAAACATCCTTCAGATAATGGATGACCTGCTAGGCAAGCTGCCAGAGCCAGTCATAGATGAATTTGCAAAATCATCGGAATTTGAGAATTACGAAAAAATCATGTCAAGGTACGGCCTTGGAAAACAATAGTGGGATAACAAATAGTTGGATAACGGGCAAATTACCTGTGAAATCCACAAGGGAGTCATGATAATATGGGTCTTCTGGCACAGGCGCGGAAAAAGAGAGAGATGCAGTCTGCAGTAGCTGAAGCTACCATTGAGCCTCCGGAAATGGTGCCGGACCTTGATGCCAATATGCCCTCTTCCATACCTGCATCAGAAGAGGAAATGCACCGAGCGGAAAGCAGTGTTGACTTTGCCGAGCCAGAGCCAAAACAATTCGGACCAATGCCTTCCAGTGACCAGGATATTGAACTGCCACCTTTGCCAGAGCCTCCAATACCATTGCCTGAATCAAAAGCCAAGAAAAAAGGAGGCGGATTTTTTGGATTATTTGCCAGGAAAAAGGAGCCCAAGCCAGCAGAGCCAGAGATTATGCCTGAAATGGCTGAACAGCTGCAGGCCAAAGAGGAATACCAGTTTGCGCCTTCTGAAACAGGCGCATTGGATGCGGCTTCTGCACAGGCTGAGCTTGAGAGGCAGCTGAAGGCTGACGAGGAGCAGTTAGGCGTTGAAATGCCTGCTGAACTGCCTGCTGAAATGCAAAACGTGCAGCCTGCTCTGCCTGAGCCACCTGAAGAGCTCATACCGGAGCCAATGATAGAACACCCAGAAGACATGTCAGCATTTGAGTCCGGATTTGGGTCTGAGCAGCCAGGCAAGGAATTTGTGCAGCCAACTGTTGATATCAAAAAAGATGCAGGCAAGAAAAGCCTTTTTGATATTTTCCGCAAGAAAAAGAAAGAAGAGCCCGCGGCTGCCGAGGAAAAAATTGAGTTGCCATCCCTGCCTGCAGAGGAGCCATCAAAGCCCGCGCTACCTCCATTGCCGGATGTCAATCTGCCTGAGCCGCCTTCCTTTGACCACTTTGATAGCTTGTCATGGACTTCAGATTCCTGGAAGCCAGAGGCAGAGGTCCCTGAAAAATCTGAGCCTGCTTCTCTATCAGGAATTTCTGCGCAAGTGCCGGGCAAAGAGGCAGTGTTGGGAATTGCGGCCAAGGCAACTGCAACCGGAAAGAAATCATTACCACCTGTGCCTTCTATGCCTGCAGCATGGACCCCGGATGCTGAAGCGCCATCTCTTGCAGAGCCGGAAATAATGGAAGCGCCAGAGGAAGAGCAAGCCACCAGGCCAGCACGGCCCAGCAAGGCAGTCATGAAGCTTGTTGAAAAGCGCGAAAAGGTGCAGAAAGATGTCCTGACCATGAGAAAAGAGCTCACGCAGCTTGAGAAAGAGCACTCGCAAAAAATGAGAATGATGCAGGACAATGAGAGAATCCTGGACCAGAAGGAGAAAATCATAGACCAAAAAATGAAACAGCTTGAGGACCTGAAGCTTGGCATTGAAGCCTTGCGCAATGAAATCAGCACCAAGTCTGAAAAAATGGAGAAGCTCAAGGCGCTCGCGGACCAGACATTCGCAGACCGGAAAGCCCTGGAAAGCAGGATGCAGGACCTCACTTCAAGGGAGTCAATGATTCTTGATAAGGAAAAAAAGGCAGAAGACAGGCATGCCCAGGCTTCTGCAAAAGAAGACCATCTTTCAGAAAGGGAAGCCAGGATATCAGCAGTCGAGCGGGAAGTGGCAGTGCGGGAAAGGGAAGTTGTCCGCAAAGAAGGCGAGCTTGCCATGCTGAGCAAAAAGCTGTCAGACAAGGAAAAGAAGATAGCCGAGACTGAGGCAATGCTTGCCGACAGGGATTCCAAGGTCAGGCAAAAGGAGGATAAGCTGCATCGGGAATACAAAGAGCTTGAAGATGGCGAATTCAAGGAATATATTGATGAAATACTCAAGGAAATCAGTGCTGAGACTGCTAAGGTAAGGCATCCGGTTTATGAGGCAAAGCTTGATGAAATCAGGCCTGAGCTTGTGACTTACATACAAAAGCACATCAAGAAGGGCTTTAGGGAGGACAGGATTATGAATGCCTTGATTGGTGCAGGCTGGAAGGATCGTGAGGTCAAGGCAGCAATGAATGAGGTGCTTGGCAAGTACACCAAGGACACAGGCAAAGCTAGACAATTGCCACCTGTGTTGCCGAGCGAAAATCAGGAAGCAGTTGCTGCCGCAAACTTGGGTCAGCTTACCGATATAATCACCCAGGTCAAGAAAATGATTAAGGAAAAGAAAATAAGCGAAGCCCAGAGAATGCTGCTGCAGGCCAAAAGCACATATGATTCTTTGCGCATAGATGACCACAGGAAGGAATTGCTCAGGTTTGAATTGCAGGACCTTAAGACAGACATTGACTTAGCCCTGCTTGGCTAGCCTTAAGTTCTATTAGCTGCAAGTTCTAGGACGATTATATCACAGATTATATCGCTTATCAACTACCTTAGACTGTTAATATTGCCTCATTGCTGCAGTTCTGCATTGCTGTAAATCGCTATATAGATTCATATCCTATCTCTTTAGAGATTCGGCATTCCCTTTTACCCCTAGTCCCATATCTTTGGCTATACTCAGATTGCTAGCCATGACATATCATAATAAGAAAAAAAAAGAAAAAAGTGTGAACATCATAGGACGCACACACCAAATAACTGATAGCCTAAACCAGTTCTTTGACCGGTTATAAGTAGAAAAAGCAATTTTGTTTATAAATATACTTGTTAATTAAAAAAATTAAAGCTTTACGGCCGAATTTAAAACTTTATAAAGCTCTATTACAGCTTATTTTATAATAAAAACAGTTATAGCTCCTTATTTTTTCAATATTTACTGCCTGGCCGAACAAACATTTAAATAGCGTATTCCACAGCTATAATGAATAATGAATTTCTCATTATCAATGGGCAAGGGGAGATTTTACGCTTCAATAGGCTTAGCAGTCGCTATAACGCTGTTTTTTATTCTGCCTTCCATGGCAGCAACAATTAAGGGCATAGCGTATGACACAGAGCTAAGGCCCCTAAAGGATGTTATTATTGAAATCAATACAACACCTTTGCAAAGGTATGTTGCCAGGGATGGCACTTTCCTTTTCAGCCTTCCCCTGGGCATATATAATATTTCAGCTTATTTTGAAGGCCAGACAGACACATTTGTCGCGCATGAAATTATCAGGGTGGATGAGAATGGCCGTTACCTGCGGGACTTATTCCTGAAGCCCTTGCCGCGAAAAGGCAATGCAAGTGAAATGCCTCCGGCAGAGCCTAAAACATTCTTTGATGTTTACAAGCTGTATTTCATGTATGGCGGCGGAATCCTGCTTGGCCTGGCAATCATCGGAATCAGCTATTTGCTGATAACACGGTCCTCCAGGCAGCGCCAAGTTTCCCAGGCCGAGCCGCATAAAAAGCCAGACTCACAACCATCCCCTGATGGCATGACAAAAGGCAGTGATGCAAACGATGCTGAAAAAATCCCTAAGCAATCATCGCCTGCCATCCCTGTGCCGGAGAAAGTTGACATAGATGAGCTGTTAAAGCTCATCAAGAACAATGGGGGCAGGATGACCCAGAAGGATATAAGGAAGGAAATCCCGCTTTCCGAAGCCAAAATCAGCCTCATGGTATCTGAGCTGGAGGAGCGTGGCGATGTCAAGAAGATTAAAAAAGGCCGGGGAAATATCATCATCATAAAATAATAATCCTTATAAAGAGCACCATCTAAAATCACACTCTTTTCAAAAGGAAATCCATAAAATCCATTAACTGAACTTAATCAATTAACTGAACTAAAATTTGTAATCGGGGGATTGAAACTTGTCATCTGAAAGGCAGCGCAGCCTGCTTATTTTGGGAGTGGACCCGGGCACTACCCTCGGGTTTGCAGTTTTAAATCTGGAAGGCAGATGCATTAAGGTAGGCTCTGCCAAGGATTTCGGGCTTCCAAGGCTTGTCCTTGATGTCATCCAGCTTGGCCGGATAGTTGTGGTTGCAACTGATAAAAAGAAAACGCCCCTGTCAGTAGCCAAAGTGGCGGCCAGCCTTGGCGCCAGGGTAATCTGCCCGGCTTATGATCTCTCCTTGGAGGAAAAAAGGCAGCTTCTGGATGATTACAGGCAATCTGATGAATCAATCCATGCGGCCAATGCGCACCAAAAAGACGCCTTGGCTTCTGCGCTCCATGCATTCAAGCAGGTCAGAAATTCCCTTGCCAAGATAGATGTTTTTGTAAAGGAATACAGCGAAGACCGCCTTGCGGTCAGATTACGGGAAAGCATTCTTAAAAATTCAAATCTCAGCTACCATAGCACCGCAGAAAGCATTATTGCGCAGGATTTCGCGGCCAAGGGCACAACCAGCAATACTGAATCGGGGCTCATCAAAAATGCAGACCCTGGTTTTGAAAATGCGGATGTTAAGGATATTGCCGGCAAGCTGGAATTTGCCAGGCAAAAAATACAAAGGCTCAGGCAGGAAATTTCTCTTCTCATCAAATCAAATAAGGGTCTGAGGCAAAGCCTTGAACAGCAAGGGCTTAAGCTCGCCAAGTATCAGCAGGAACCGCTTATTTCTGGCTTTAAGGATGGTGATAAAAAGCGCCATTTCCACAATGCCCAAATTCAAAAAATCCAAATGGTGTTAAAATTCCGGGAAAACAGGATAAGGCAGCTGGAAAAAAGCCTGGCCCTGCAAAAAGACCATCTTCAGCAGCAGGCAAGAACAGCGGAAAAGTTCACTGATTTTTTGGCCTCCATGCATGGGAAAATCCTGGTCAAGAGAGTCAGGAGCCTTGGCCTGGCAGAGCTCAGTGAAACAATAGCTAAACTTAAAATCGGGGAAAATGATTATATCCTGCTTGATTCAGCAGACTCCATGAGCCAAAAGTCGCTTGACCTATTATCCGGAAAAATCAGGGGGATTATAAGCGATTCAGGCAATAAGGCTCTCCGCGAAAAATTCACCCTCATCCCGCGCAACAAGATTTCATTGCATGTTTTGGGCGATTTTGCCCTGGCCGATGCCAAGCAGCTTGAGTCCCTGGCAGTCCGGGAGGACTTAATTGACAGGCTGGTTGATGAATATCGGAAGGATAGGAAGTAAAACTGGGCCAGAGATCAATCCTTAGACTATTTTATATTTATATATAGCAAAAATATCAGATAACAAATTATACAATATATACTCCATTGTGCATTACAATAGTAACATTCTGGCCAGGCTCCAATCCAAAATTTTCCGCTTTGGCATTCTCAACACCTACACTTTGGTAGGTTTCCGGATGCAGGACTTCCACTCTTGGCCTTACTGTAGTAACCTTTGTCTTATGCTTTTCAAGCTTGACCATTTCCAGCCCTTTTGCATTCAGCGTGACTTTTGCGCCAGTTCCCAGGTTGATTCCTATGATTGTCTTGCCAACGACGTTGATTTTGACAACTTTGTTCTCAACAAGCACAACATCATTCTTGCCAGCAAGCGGTGCCTCATAATAAACAGTAATCCTGTAAACATCCTTGCTTCGCTGCCTGTTCCTTGTATGGATCCTTGTGCTTACTTTCAGCTTTCCGCCAAACTTCTGCTTAAGTTTTTTCCCCAGGTTCTGCAGGAAATGCTGGGATGAGACATACACATCAATCCCATTTTTTGCCCTAATCTTCTTTGTTATGTAAACATCCCCTTTGGCCTCCATCTCTTGCAGTATAAAACCAATTATCTCATCATTGGGGTTTCTCAGCTGCAAGATGCCTTCGTAATACTGCGAACTGCGGAAAATCCTGTTTTCCATAAGGTCGGCCGACATGCGCTTTTCAAATGCGCCACAGGATATAAACCTTGCTGTCCAGCATTTCAATGCGGTTCAAGCCTGCCAAAAATGTCTTACCTGCCCTTTGCATCCATATCTCAGGGCAAAAAACAAACATTTTTAATGGGGCTATTTTAACATTCGCACATGGATAAGCAACAAGGCGAGAAACCGGCCGAACCAGAAAGCAAGCCGGCTATTCAGGCAAACCTGGCCTCACGCAAACTGAAGCTATACTGGAAAAAATTCTGGCATTTTATATGGGAAGATGAATCCCTGTTGAGCTGGCTGGCCAATGTGGCGCTGGCATTTATCTTAATCAAGTTCATAGTCTATCCAGGGTTTGGCCTGGTTTTGCAGACAACCCACCCTGTTGTTGCTGTAATGTCTTCTTCCATGGAGCATGGTGGGGAATTCGACCTGTGGTGGGAAAAGGACATGGCCATCTGCGGGCAGAGAAAGCCATGCGCCCAGCGTGATTTTTATGCTGGCTATAACATCAGCACATCGATGTTTCAGGGATTTAAATTCCGCAATGGATTTGATACTGGGGACATCATGGTCATCAGGGGCACCAATCCAGAGGATTTTAAGGTTGGCGATGTCATGGTTTACTGGGGCGGCACTGAAACCATCCCCATAATCCACAGGGTAATCTCGATCACCGAGGAGAATGGCAGGCTTTATTTCCGCACAAAAGGCGACAATAATGCAGGCTTGAACAACAATGAGGTCAAAATCGACAGCAAGCTCATAGTGGGCAAGGCCTTGTTCAGGGTACCCTACCTCGGCTGGGTGAAAATAGGCTTTGTCAACACGGTTGCCAAAATTGGCGACTGCTTTAGGAACGGATTTACAGGGGTGAACGGATGTTTTGCAAGAAATGCGGCGGCCTGATGCTGCCAAGCAAGTCAAAGAAGGGACTGGCCTGCGCTTCATGCGGCCATTCTGACAAGAACTCAGAGACAAATGTCAGGATCAGCGAAAAAGGCAACCACAGCAAGGCAATTGAGGTAATTGAAAAAAGCGAGACAGAAATGCTGCCAAAAATTCGCGCGACCTGCAATAAATGCAAAAACGAAGAGGCTTTTTACTGGCATGTTCAAACAAGGGCTGCAGACGAGCCTGAAACCAGGTTTAACAGGTGCACAAAATGCGGCCATACCTGGAGGAGCTATGGTTGATTCCCCAATCAACAATAAAGGCAGCCACAATATCAATGACAATAGCAGCAACAGGGGGGAAAAGACAGGCATTGAAAGCCTGGGCAATACCCTGAATGACCTCGAAAAGCTCAGGGAATACTACACCGATGAGCTCAAGAGAAAAGATGCAATAATCGACGGCCTTCTCAAGGAGCGCGAGGTGCTTCTCAGGACAGCCATGAAACAGGCTGAAAAAAGCATTTCTTCCAAGTCAAGCATTTCTGTAAAAAAGCATTTCCATCATCCTTGATGGGGTCGCTATCACTATCCTTGGGCTTTAACTCGCGCATTTTAAATTCGTGGCCATTTTTGCAGCGGCTTTATTTTTCCTCCTCTGCAGCCCCAAAAATGCTTAACCACTCCCTGAATGAGCTTCGCAAAATTGATGCCCAAACTAATTTTTCGGGCAAAGCCCGTCTTTTGGCAAAATATTTAAACAACAGCCAAATTATCAGGTCAGTGATACAATGGGCATGGCTGGACTTGTTTTTGGGATTGTCATTGTCGGTGTGCTGGTTGCATGCTGTTTTATCTATATCAGGAGAAAACTTCTCGCCTATATCGCGGCAAATGCCGTGATATTTGTCGCAATAGCCCTTCTCGCTTTCCTCGTGTTCAGGGACCTGAGCGATCTGCAGGAGAAATTTCCGGTTGAGCAAAAGCTGTTCCTTCCAATGCACAATGACGAATATTGCGGCGCATTCACTGCGCGAAGCCTTGACGAATCCATTGTTTACCTTGGCGAGCAGGAGCTGTCTGCATTGCAGGGCAAAATAACTGCAAATGGGGTTGGCTCACTTGGCTCAGAATATTATAAAGTCATCCTTATAAAATCCGATGCCCTTGCAGGGACAGGCTCATTTGTCACCGAGGATATTGCCCTTACAGAATCCGAGGCATTCTCAATCCTTGACAGCCCGTCGCCAATTTCAACTTATGTGGAATTGTATCTTGGAAAAGAATTTGGCCAGGATTATGACGCGCAGCTGGCAGGAAATATTGAATCAGAAATACACGAAATCTACCCGAATGGATGTGCATTCAAAGGCGCGATTTTCAGGGCAATGTTCGGCTCGGCCATGCAGAGCCACGGGGGAATCTACCTTGTCACTGAATACAAAAAAGGAAATATCCAGTTTTATCCAGAGACCATATCATTTTCCCTGATAAGGCTTATACCGACGAAAATATTCATCCCATTGGCACGCTCCCTGGTTGAGGATGCTGGCATGGAGCCAATACAGTAGGATTTCTCCAGGCAACCAAATTGCTGATTATCCACTGGACACAGGACATTCGGGCGACGGATTTAAATCCCACTCATTTTCTGATTAAGCCATGATCAGGCGAAGCTTCATTTTTCTGGACAGAATCAGCGCCAAGACTGAAAAAAATTTGTGGAACCAGGGAATTAAGGGCTGGCAGGACTTCCTGGGCGCTGGCTATATCCAGGGCCTGTCAATGCCGAGAAAAAAGCACTATGACCGGTTTCTCCTGGAAGCCCAAAAAAGGCTTTACAATTTTGATTCAGCATTTTTCAAGGGAAAGCTGCCTTCTTCTGAAACATGGCGGCTTTATGATTTTTTCAAGGACCAGGCCGCATTCCTGGACATTGAGACAAGCGGGCTTGAAGAGAATTCCTATATAACGATGATCGGGATTTTCGACGGGATAGAGTGCAAGCCGTTCATCAGGGGCATTAACCTGGATGCGGTTTCTCTCGCAAAAGAGCTTTCAAAATACAAGCTTCTTGTCACCTTCAACGGTTCGACTTTTGACCTGCCAATAATCAGCAAAAAGCTTCCAGGGGCGCTGCCTGATGTTCCCCACATTGACTTGAGGCATGCATGCGCAAAGGTGGGGCTGAAAGGCGGCCTAAAATCCATAGAGCGCGAGCTTGGAATCAGGAGAAGCAATCCAATCATCGAGAGAATGTATGGCGGGGATGCAATCACAATGTGGAGAATGTTCAGGGGCAGCGGCGACGAGCACTACCTGCGGCTCCTGGTGGAATACAATGAGGAGGACTGCATCAACATGAAAAGCATTGCAAACAAGGTCTATGAAAGGCTCTGCCAGGCAACAATCAAGCGCATGGAAAAAGAAAATTATAATGGGGAGCATAAATAATTAATAATCATAACAAGAGCTTTATGCTCCCCCGTATATACTGGAGAACCTTATAATAATATTGGAAACTTAGGTTCTCCATTATAGAATGGATTTTTGTCTTTTCCCCTATCAAATCTCAATCCGTTATTTTAGAGCTTTTGTACACATCTTCCTTGTGCGGCCCAATCTTCACTATCTTTGCAGTCAAGCTTCTTTTTATGAGCTCATCTTGCAGCCCATTCGCAATGTAGGACTCCTGGTCATAGCCAAGGCATATTATATCAGGATGATGTTCTTCAATGACCTTGTAAGGGTCATCCAAATTTCCAAGCACAGCCTTGTCTACAATGGGATTTTTGGAAACGCCCAAAAGCCTTTCATTCTCGTCGTGCTTTGGCATTTTGCCTTTTACTTTCCTAACTGTCTCATCCCTTCCAACAACAACTATGAGGAAGTTTCCCAGCTTCTTTGCCTGCTCAAAAAGATAAAAATGGCCGGGATGCAGTATGTCGAATGTGCCGAATACCATCACTCTGATAATCTCATTTTCCATGTGTATCATGCAACAAAAAACATTTAAATAGCTTTGGCATTTCAATGCAGCATGGTTGTCGAGCTGATTTATGCACTGGTTTTTCTGGCCTTGGCGGCGGCATCAGTTACAGATATGCGTACCCGGGAAGTGCCGGACTGGCTCAGCTATGCCCTTATTGCAGCTGGCATAGGGATAAGATGCATTGATTCTCTCATAACACTGAGCTGGCAGCCGATTATTGAAGGCCTTTTTGGCTTTGGTGCCATGCTTGCCCTCTCCATGGGAATGTTCTATTCAGGCCAATGGGGCGGAGGGGATACAAAACTGCTTATTGGAATAGGGGCCATGCTCGGCTTAAAGCTGGATTTCAGCTCAACATTGGTCAGCTTCCTCATAAATCTTGTAATTTTCGGTGCCCTTTACAGCATGGCTTTCAGCACAATCCTCGTGGCAAGGCACTGGAAAAAATTTCGAATGGAGTTTTCAAAACTTCTGCACAACCATTCTTACGCCCTCATCAGAAAAATGACAACAATTTTGCTTGCTGTCCTGCTTGTCGCCATTATTTTCATCAATGATTCCCTTTTCAGGCTGCTGATCCTTTTGCTGATGACGCTGACATTTGCGAGCTACTATATTTGGGTCGGTGTCAAGTCAATTGAACTGTCCTGCATGCACAAACTGGTTGACCCTGAAAAACTCACAGAGGGCGACTGGATTGTGAACGACGTAAAAGTCGATGGGAAATACATCTGCGGCCCAAAAGATCTCGGAATTGAAATGCAGCAAATAAAGAAACTCATTGCCCTTAAGAAGCGGGGCAAGATAAGAAAAGTGCTCATGAAGGAGGGCATACCATTTGTCCCGAGTTTCCTGCTCGCATTTGCAGTCACAATCTTCCTGGGCAATATTTTCATCTGGCTTTCCTTATTCTGAATTCACTTATTTTGAATTCCCTTTGCTCCAGATTTTTGCCTTTCGCCATAATGCACATTTTTTCCCATTTTGAGGATAAACCTGAAAAATTTTGAGCGATATTGCCAAAGCATTGCGCTGCCGGCAGAATATCTCCGGATATTGCCGGGCAAGTGAAATAAACAATTGCATTTTTATCCCCTTATGGAAAATTCCAAGGCAAAACCCTATATAACAGGAGCAATGCTGGGCGCAGCCGGCTACTTCATTTTATCCAATTTTCCCGTCAATAGCCAGCAATTTGTCGCAACGCAGAATAATCCAGCCAATTTAAGCGCCAGCCTCGAAAGTTTCAGGCATGAAACCCTGCAGGCAGTTGAGCAAAGGCTTGAACAGGAAAGGATAAGGGAATACATAAGCTCGCTTGAACAAAGAATTGCCGAGCAGAATACACCTGTCATCCCCCCTTACCAAAATTCAGGCTATGGCTATTCCACGCCATTAAATGCGGCACAGATAGAGTCCCCGCCCCAAGCCGCAGAATCCTATGCGCCCAGCCTGGAGAATGGCCAGTCATCTTATCCGACTCATGACATTTATTTTTCCTGGCAAAGGGCAGACAACGGGGTTGCGCGCACCCGCAGCAGCTACCAAATCAGCCTGAACACAGGAAAGATTACCGAGAACATCAGGAATTTTGGCACATGGTTCAAGGGATTGTTTGAGAGATAGTTTAGCATGGGACAAGACGATGGCAAGCTTTATAATGCAGCCACCTATGGTTTGCCCAGCATGAACAAATATTACATTTATGCAATGGCAGCCCCATTAATCTGGGGCACAATGGGCATTTTTGTGCGAATGGTCAACCTGCCAGGCCATGCCGTTTATTTCTTTGTTGCACTTATTATGCTGGTGATCATGACCGCATGGCTTATAGCCGAGGGCAAATTGCTTCCATTTTTCAAAAAGAAAAATCTCAGGCTTCCATTATCTATGGGATTTTTCGCGCTTATGACCAACATCACCTATTTTTGGGCGTTCAATCTGACCACAATCGCATCAGCAACCTTGGTGCACTATATCGCACCTGTGCTGGTCATGCTTTTTGCGCCGTTAATCCTGCATGAAACAGTAGGAAAAAAGACGTGGCTGCCTTTGGGGCTCGGCCTGGCCGGGCTGTCTATCATGTTGCAGCCTGGCTCTGCCACAATTCCAAGTGGGCAAATCCTCGGCTTTATTCTTGCATTTGTATCTGCAATTACATATGCATTGACAACTATTTACAACCGCTTGACACTGCATGCAGGATTCGAATGGAAAGAATTGGTATTTTCCCAGATGTTTGTTTCAGTTGTTTTGCTCCTGCCTTTCATCCTCTATTCGCCGCCAACTCTAACCTCAAGTATGATTTTCCCCATTCTCACAATGAGCATGGTTCATCAGGGCATTGCGGTTATTTTCATTCTCAAGGCACTTGACAAAATCAAGGCTCAGACAGTCGCAATAATATCCTATCTTGAGCCTCTGTCAGCAGTGATTTTTGCAGGATTGTTCCTGGGCGAAGTTCCAGCAACCTATGTTTTCATTGGCGGGGCTGTAATATTGGCTTCCAGCTATATTTCTGTAAGAAGCGCAAGCTCGTCATAAAATGCAATCGTTATTTCAGAAGCCGAGCTTTCCGCTGGCTTTTGGCTTGCGGGCAGACAATCAGCAAGAATTATTTTACATATAACAGAATTATTGCTTTTTAACTAATTTGGTAATGACTTTATAGAGGCGGAAACAGTAAACTTTAAATATTACTTTGTATATCCTAAGTATTACGATGGAAGCAATAACCATAAAGATGGAAAACGCAATATTGGATGAGATAGACCAAAAGCTGGAAGAGCACAGGTATAGTACCAGAACTGAGTTCATCAGGGACGCGATAAGGGAAAAACTCTCAGATTTAGACAAAGAAAAAATACTTAGGAATTTGTCCATGCTAAAGGGCTCATCCAAGAGAAAAACAAGTGATGCCAAATTGCATTCTGTGAGGGACAAAGCCTTTGCACTCCTCGAAAAGAAGTTTAAATGAGGTCCTGAGGTCTTTTCGGCTTGGAGATGTCGGACAATTTCTTAAAATGCTTATCCAACGTCACCAACACAGCCTTGTTGTCTCTTGCAAGAACGGCATGCAGAGCATCGGCTTTCGGCACTTTCCTCTTCGATGACAAATCTTTCGCTTTTCCAGTTTGTTTTTCTGTTGATTCCACAAAACCAGCGCTGGCTTTATTTTCCGAAACATTTTTTCAATTTCTTCCGGAGTGTAGCCGACAGAGCCTATCTCCAGCAATACAATGTCAGAATAAACTACCTTGTCATCATCCTCCACAAATTTGTTCAGCAAGGCATGCGCCCAGTCTCCTTTGGGCATATTGGGCTCGTTCCTGTTCTCAAAGAAGTCCAGCCATATTGATGTGTCAAGATAATATCTTTCTGCCATATCAAATGCAAAGCATAACCATTAATAAATATGATGAAATCAACTCATTGAGCATTTCCCGGCACCTGAACAATTCTAGCTCGTTAAAGACTTTTCTCTGCGCATCTTCGCTCCAGATGGCGTCGCATTTTACAGCCAGTGCGCATGCAAGGATGGGCGCGTCCTTGATATCAATATCCTTCATTATGTCAATTGCTTCCTCCATCTTGCCCTTAACCTCATTCTCCGGCATAATGGTGATGTTTTCCATGACGAGTGCAATCAGCAGCTCCATCTCATCTTTCGACAAGCCACCTGGTCGATTTAGAAAACTATTCCCTTTCTCATAATTAAAAAAGAAAAAAAAGTCCCCTGTTCGGGGACCCAAAGTCCGCCTTCATTGTATATTTTCGTTGGGGGGGTGATATAAAATGAAGGCAAGAAACCGCACCTCAAAGACTAAAGGGGTGAGCGTGAAAATTGTTTCTGCCCGGACATACTCATTGGACAATCTCTATGCCCAATTCGTCATCCATCACCTCGGTTACAGGCGCCCTTGCAGCCGCCTTTTTCCTGCTGTCAGCTTTTCCGAGTATCCACGGAGATTTGACGCCAGTCACGATTGTCATGACTGTTATCCTGCCTTTCATCTCCTCATTGACCCTGGCTCCCCAGATGACATTTGCATCGTCGTCCAGGTTCTCTGTGACCAGCTCTCCAATCTGGTTGATGTCGTCGAGGGTCATGTCCGGCCCGCCTTCCACATGGATCAAGGCTCCTGTTGCTCCCTCATAATTTATGTCGAGCAAAGGGTTCGCGAGTGCGCCTTTGACTGCTTCTTCAACCCTGTTGTTTGTGTCGGATGCTCCGACGCCTATGGCAGCGACGCCGCCGTTGGTCATAATCGCTTTGACATCCGCGTAGTCCAGGTTCACAAGGCTTGGCAAGGCGATTGTTTCCACAATCCCTCTTATCATCGTCGCTATCAATTCATTGGCCACTGCAAAAGCCTGTCGAATTGGCAAGTTGCCTGCAATCTGTACCAGCCTGTTGTTGTCAATGACTATTACTGTGTCTGAAACCTGTCGTAGTTGCTGCAAGCCAAACTCTGCCTTGTCTACCCTTGCCCTCTCAATTTTGAAGGGCATTGTCACTGTTCCAATCACTATTGCTCCTGCATCCCTGGCAACGCCTGCCACTATCGGGGCAGAGCCTGTTCCGGTGCCTCCTCCCATGCCGGCGCACACGAACACCATGTCAGAACCCTTGAGCGCTTCCTTTATCTCCTGGAGAGACTCTTTGGCAGCTTCCATGCCTTTTTCTGGAAATCCGCCGCATCCAAGGCCACGGGTGACCTCTTTCCCCAGCAAGAATTTTCTATCAGCTTCACTGATATTGATATGCTGTTGATCAGTATTGCACGCTATTATCTCAGCCCCCTTCACACCTTTGGTGTAAAGCCAGCTGACCATGTTATTGCCTGCTCCACCACAGCCGATAACCTTTATGTTGGCCTGCCCAACATCCAAATTGTCGCTTTTGCTGTTGCTTCCTGTCTTTAATGCGTTTTCAACGACGAAGTCCATCTTTCACCCTCCTTTCTCCCTTTAGTCTTTTATATACAGTGGAATATATATTTTGCAAAATATGTATCCCACTACGAAAATGCTTTTATATGTTCATAGCTGTATACCTTTTTAGAAAAAGCTACACTCTTGCGCCAACAAGGGATGTTACTGCTTTGACACGAAAAATCTGACTAACTTGGGTCGAAATACACACACAAAATTTCGATTTCAAACACACGCCAACTTCCGGTTTTCGCCAAAAAACTGGAAAGTTACTTATTTTCTTGTGGTTTCTTATATATAAAGATTTTCTATTTATAAACTATATATTCTAGAATATAGAATTTCGTATATTAAGCTGGAAAGTGGTAAATTGGTTATACTAATCAGAATTGAGTATATTTAGAATTTAATGTTGCACAGATGCCTTGAAAAAAGGAGCGCGATGTCCGCCTTTTTCATTATCTTCACTCTTTTTTACTCCGCAATTTGTCAAAAATATCCTTTGAAGCGCCTTCCCATTTCCCGATTCTTTTTTGCATTTTCTTCGCCTGCCTTTTCAATTTGTTCTCGACGCTCCAGGCATGCTCCTTCAGCACCCATTTTGGATCCTTTATCTTGGCATCCCATCCTTCAATGTGCACTATGTCATACAGCCTGTATTTGTCCTGGCTTTCCGGGGTTTCAGCTGCATAGCCCAATGCAATAACAGCCTGTGGCCTGATATATTCCGGAATTCCGCAAGTCTTTCTCAGCATATCCTCGTCAAAGCTTCCAACCCAGCAGCTCCCCAAATCCTGGGCGTGCGCCGCAAGAAGCATATTCTGCGCAGCAGCAGCGCAGTTTTGGATGGAATAAAACCTTTCTCCCCTCTCGCCGTAGAACTGCCTTGTTTTCTGCACTTCACATACGATGACTATGTGCACAGGCGCATCCTGCATCCAGTACTGCTCCAGGCACGCCTCGGCAATTGCCTTTCTTTTTTCCTCGTCCAGCACAACAATGAATTTCCAATTTTGCAGGTTGCCTGAGGAAGGCGCATTCAGGCCTGCCTCAAGGACTATGCCAACCTTGTCCCATTCGACTTCCTTGTCCAAATATTTCCTCACAGAACGCCTGGTCATGATATTTTCGATTGCATCCATTTTGAATAGACCTCTTTTGAATATGCCTCTCTTATTGCAAAAAGCTTTTAATACCTACCAATATAAATAACTAACGTTCAAGATGAAATATTCGCAACTAGTTGAAATCTATGAAAGCCTTGAGGCGACCAGCAAGCGCCTGGAAAAAACCTATTACATTGCCAAGCTGCTGGGCGAAACAGACCGCGATATGCTCCCCAAGATTGTCCTTCTCCTGCAGGGCAAAATCTATCCTTCCTGGGATGAGCGGAAAATTGGCGTCGCGTCCAGGCTTGTAATAAAAGCGTTAGGCCTTGCAGTTGGCCTCGAAGCCGATAAAATAGAAAGCGAATGGAAAAAGACTGGCGACCTCGGCAAGGTTGCAGAGGCTTTGGTAGGCAGGAAAAAGCAGGCAACATTGTCGTCAATGGACATCACGGTGCAAAAAGTGTTTTCCAACCTGAGAAAGCTGGCAGAGCTTGAAGGCCAGGGCACAGTGCAGAAAAAAATGCAGCTTATTGCAGAGCTCCTGACTTCAGCAACCCCTAAGGAGGCAAAATACATTGTCAGGACCATCCTGGAGGAACTCAGGGTCGGGGTTGGCGAAGGCTCCATTCGCGACGCGATAATCTGGGACCACTTTGGGGATATTGAAAAAATCAAGGAGACAAAGGAAGGCGAGCTCAAGGGGGATTACAGGAAATTCCTTGAAAAAGTCCAGGAAGCGTTTGACCTGACAAATGATTTCGGGATAGTCGCGCAGGCTGCCAGGCAGGGCGAAAAGGAGCTGGAAAATATCCGGCTGGAAGTCAACCGCCCGATAAAAGTCATGCTTGCTCAGAAGGTTGATGACGTTGACGAGGCATTTGAGCGCGTTGGAAAGCCGTGCGCAATCGAGTGCAAGTATGACGGGTTCAGGATGCAGGTCCATGGCAGGGACGGGAAAGTCATGATATTCACCCGCAGGCTTGAGGATGTCACTGCCCAATTCCCGGAGGTTGCCGAATTTTTCAGGAAAAATATCAGGGCAAGGGAATTCATCCTTGACGGCGAAGCCGTTGGATTCGACCCGAAGACCAAAAAATACCTTCCTTTCCAGAAAGTCAGCCAGAGGATCAGGCGCAAGTATGACATTGACAAATTGGCCAGCCAGTTCCCTATTGAGCTGAATATTTTTGACATTGTCTACTGCGACGGCAAAAATCTTCTCAGGCAGGATTTTTCCGAGAGAAGGAAAATCCTCAGGAAAATACTGCGCGAGGAAAAATGGAAGGCGGTTCTTGCCGAGCAGCTTGTAACAGACAGCAAGGCCAAGGCGCAGGAATTCTATGAGCGCACGCTAAAGCAGGGCATGGAAGGCGTCATGTTCAAGAAGCTGGATGCGCCATACAAGCCGGGCTCACGGGTCGGCCACATGGTCAAGCTCAAGCCTGTCATGGAAAGCCTTGACGTTGTTATCGTCGGCGCTGAATGGGGGGAGGGCAAGCGCGCAACCTGGCTGACAAGCTATGCGATTGCGGTCAGGGATGAGGAGGGCAACCTGCTCGAAATCGGCAAGGTGAGCACAGGGCTGAAAGAGCTTGAAGGCGAGGACGGCACAACCTTTTCTGAAATGACAGTGATGCTGAAGCCGCTCATAACAGCTGAAAAGCGAAAGCAGGTTACTGTCAAGCCAAAAATTGTAATTGAAGTCAACTATGAGGAAATCCAGAAAAGCCCTACCTATTCATCGGGATTTGCACTCAGGTTCCCGAGGTTTGTCAGGCTCAGGACAGAGGAAAAATCAGCAGAGGATGCAAGCGACATTAATTTTGTCGAGGATTTGTATTACGGGCAGAAGAAGTCAAAATAAAATGTCAGAATTTTCCATCCAGTCTGTGACTGATGGCAAGCTTTGCTTGCATTTTCTCCCACTTGGCTGGAAAATTCTGAGCATGATGGAAATCTTCGATTTCCAGCATCCTGAAAATGCGAACATTTTCATGATGCTCAAGAACTACGGGTCTGTGGAACTAAACATGACATTCCACCAGTCTCTGACCTGTGGTTCTTGACAACTGCTTAAAGATAAAGGCTCATTTCTGGCGGTGCTCATCTGACATAAACAGTATTTTCTGCCCGGGCTTCCCTGGTGTCCTTTGCAATCCGGCGCATGCGCTCAGGCAGAACAATTTCCATTAATCCTGGGTCAGAAATTTCCTTCGGGTATCCTTCCACCACTTTTGGGCCAACAGCAATCATCATGCCGTCTTTCTTGAGAAGCTTGCTTGCCTCATGCACGTTTGCAAGCATATTTTCCTGTTTCCATGGCTCTCCCGGCCCGAGAATCCAGGGAGATATCACAATATGGAATGAATCCGGCACCATGCCGTACCACTCATTTGCAAGCGAGTCCTTTTTGGGCATTGCATCTGGCACGCTTGCCATTATCCTGGGTTCCCCCATCTCGCGGCTGTGCACAACATGCTCAAGCCTGCCTGGCCTGGCAATGACATACATCCCATCAGCCTCTTTGAATCCTGCAAGGGAAATATCCTTGTTGGTTCCAACTACAACTGAATCCAGGCCATAACGCTGTGACAAGTGCTGCTTGATTCCGCTGATTAATTTGCCATCACCAGCATTGATCACTGCAATCATGACTGCTTTTTGCTCAGGCTTCCTTGCTGCAAATTTCTGCTGGAGTTCCTTGAGCCTGCTATCGAACATCACATCCATGCCTGTGTATCCAAGAAAATCTTCCAGTCCCTTGAAAGACTGGCCATCTCTCTTCTTATGCTCGGCCGGGCTATAATCCATGTGCACATAATTGTCCCCCTGCCTAAAGCCGCTCCTGCTAGCACCGATGATAAGGCTCAGATAAGCCAGTGCACGGTAATAATCAGATGCCCTCAAGAAATCACGCCTGACAAGGGAATGCAAATCAAAAAGCCTGAGGCTCCTGTTGATAACAGATCCAGCATAATCATGAGGTCCAACCAAAGTAACTGTCATTTTGTCCCCTGCGCAGGCCCTTGCTTATATAAATCTTGGCGGGCCGCATGGATTGGCCATATGGATTAGTGAAATGAAAATAAAACCGGATTATAAAATGAATGAATAGCTTATATTTTTTATGGCTTATGCGGCGCCATCAATTTTCTTGTTCAGGCTTATCATCCTTTTCCGCAATTTCTTAAGCCTGTCTTCCATTTCCAGGTTCTGCTTTTTCAGGCTTTTCATCTTTCTCGCGAACAATGACTTAAGCTTTCTTGTTGATTCGTCATTGGCTTTTGAAAGTGCGCTCGCAGCCCTTAGCTTCTTTGACTGTGTATTGGATTTGCCCTGCAGCCTCTTTGCAGCCTTTTGCTGTGCTGAGACTTTCTTGCTCAGCTCCCTGTTTTTTTTGGAGCTTGCTTCTGCAGCTGACGCAAGCTCTGCATTGGAATTTTGGAGCTTCTGCATTTTTCCATTTAATGTTCCGACATCGCCTGACAATGAGACAACAGTGGCGCCAATCTCGAGCTGGCTGTTCTTGCTTTCAAGGCTGTCTTTTTCCAGCGTAGAAATATTATCCTTCAGTGCAATGATGCCCTTGCTCAATGCCTGGAAATTCTCATTTGCCGTCCTGAGGTCATTTCTCAGGGCCATATTGTCGCTATTCAGCTGATTGATGCTTTCCTTTAATGCATCGATGTAATCCCTCACAGAGCTAAAGTCAGCCTTCACTTTAATAAAAGCGTCCTTTGTTGCTTCCTCATGAACGAAAAGTCTTGTTCTTAGCCCAACCATTTTTTCACACCCCTTATCATGAACATGATTAAATATACTACTCTTTGATAATAACACTACTCATATTTAAATATATCGTTTAATACACTACACATATACTATTATTATTTAATTTCATATATGAAAATTGTATCGAACAAGGCATGCCTTGCGCACAGCTAATTTTGCCAATTGTATCTTCATAACCAACCTGCATTACATTCTCTTGCGCGCCAAAGTCAGTTTCCTGTTGATTGTCCTGTCCCTGTTCACGTATTTTCGCAAAACCCTGATAAGAGTGGTGGCACGGCTCGGTCCCAGGTTCTCAATAACCTGCTGGAAGTTATCATTGATATAGGCAACAGCAGCATCAGCCCCGGGATCCTCAGCAAAAGTTGTTTTTTTTGCATCGTAAAGCTGGGCGTATTGGGCAGCTGCCTTGCTCGGTTTGGCTGTTTCATAATGGCCCACATACAAATATACTGCCTGTGCCAATACTGTTGCACCTTCGCGAGTCAGGCCCAGTGCAGATCTTTGCATTTCCTCCCTGAGGTATTGGAGGTGGTCACCAACTTTCCTATGTTCTTCTGATAATCTCTCACTGCGCCTGACACCTGTTCCTGGCATGAACTTGCCCGTTCTCTTATTTTTGGAAACATAAGAGTAGTCTCTCTTGACAGTTTTTAGTTTTGGCCCATGCTCAATTGCTATATCAACCCCGTGCCTTGTGTCTTCCAGATGCTTTAGCGAGCCTGTTTTTGGGCCAACAACCAGGGCCACCATCTCATCATAATTGAGCATTTTTTGGGTAATATCCACTGTTAACCCATGGTCAATCCCGCTTATTTGCGTTATCCTCATTATCCCTTCCCCTCTATAATCCCCCCCAAAAAATTCATGATAATTTGGCAGTATAATCCTCAGTTTGGGAATCCTGCGGTCAATGTACAAATCAATCATTCCCTTTAGGCTCTGGCCAGGGCTTAACACACCCTGAACCATATTCTGCGTTTGCTGTGGGGCATCTTCAAGAAAATCCATGACATAATAAGATAATTTCGAGACCCTGTCATTCAAGTTTCTCGGCAAAAAGCCCATTGCATCTATTGCCTTGGCCCCTGTGCCTGATATGAGTTTCTGAAGCTCTTTCCTGGATAGCTTGAAGTCATTTTCCTGGAATTTTTCCCCCTTTTCTCTCAATCTTTGGAAGAGCGGGCTATCATGGAAGGGCAGCATATACAGAATTGGGTCTCCATCATCATTAAGCGCATAAACAGGCGTATGGCCAGAATAGAAAAATGCAGTGGATAGGACATCATCTTTCTTATATTCCCTTTTAATCAGGTGCCTGATTGTGTCAGGCGTGCCGAGGATGTAGCCGTCACTTGGCAAACTTTGGACGATCTGCACCAGTGACCCTTCAGTTGGAACTGCATTGCTTTGCAATTTTCTCATAATCTTTTTGAAATGATTGATATTTTAAAAGTCTTGGTATTATTTACTACTTAGCAATAACCAAAATTCAGAGGTGCCCGCAACAATTATAAATCTGAACATGATGACCAACTTCATGGATAAAGAAATCGACAGGATGCTTGGCCAATATGCAAACTTCCTCGACATTGGCTCGCCAGAGTCCAGTTTCAAGCAGGTTGCCAAAGGCCTGCAAATTGTGCGCGAGTTTGCCAGGCAGGTCGGGAATGAGGAATTGGTGAAAAGGTCAGAGCATTACTTAAGGAGATATTTTTCCATTCTGGAGCATTCAAAGCATTTCAGGGAGCATGAGCTGAACCACACCTTCCCTCACGGGGCTGACCTTGAAGTTTATGTTGATCAGTGCCATGCAGAGTACATGGGGAAGGAAAAAGGAAAGACTTAGAGGCACGGCAATGTATGGAATATTAAAGCGGAATTGGCCCTTTCTTTTGACTTTATTTTCCTAGGAAAACAAACCACTAAGCCAGTCAACAAATTTGCCCCACCACGACTTATTTTCTATGGCCGCATCTTGTTGCGCGGCAGTATCGGTAGCCTGTTCCGGCCCAGCTTCATCTGCGGATTCCTCCACAGAAACATTTTCGGCAATTATTATTGCAGCTTCGCGCCTGCAGCTGCCATTGAAGCAGCCGAACTCGCATTCGACATATGCAACATCAAGGGATGCTTTTGTGGGGCAGAAAAATTCCTTTACTGTGAAATTATCAGCGCATTCATCATTATAGCTTACAGACTGTATTGAAGTCAGCGCCACTGCTGTGAAATTCACATTTCCAAATGTGAAGTAATTTGTGCCGTCAGTGTCGCGGCATAAATGCGTGCCTTCTCCGGTTTCATCTGGTGATGCCACGCCTCCATTATCATTATCATCAACACTATCTTCACTGGGAAAAAGCAATTCCCGCATGTCAATGCCCTCGATTTCACTGCTGGCAACTATTAAGGGCTTGATTCCCTTGTAGGCAAGGAGATAGTCTCCCATGTCATCAACATAACCCCTTTCATCGGGGGAAGACATGCCTCCGATGATTATCATGGCCTTGCCCTGATAGATAAAAACAGTCACCCCATTGTCAAAATCAGGCTGCTCCATCTCGCTCAGCAAGGCGACGCCATAATCATTCGCAGTGATGTTTTCCAGCTCAAGAACAACAGAAGTGAGAATCACGACATCAGTCGCCGGCGACTGGTCATCTGTAATGAAATAATATTTTGCCGCAGCCAAATTTGCAAGCAGGAAACAGAATAAAATTAAGAGCAAGATTCTGGTTGCATAATCCTTTTCCATAACGGAATCCAGAAACTCCGGAAGATATATGTTTTACGGTTGAAGATTGAAGCATCAATGTATGCTATCATATTCCCATGACTTGGCCACTTCCATGAACCTGCTAATGAATTCATCCCTTGCATGCCTGAATTGCGGCAGGTTGTCCATATCAACTGGCACCCTGGCAATGGTTCCAATTGCAGGTCAAATGTAAAATCAGGCAGAGTTCCTGTGCTGCTGTCATAAGCCGGCATGACAAGCTCAGTTTTCACAATTGGCAAACCAGTTATTGATGACAAGAAATTGATTTTCTGCTTTAGTCGTGCTTCAAGGCCCGGATTTACCAACAAATCTGCCATGCATCTGTTCAGTTGCATTAAATTATAAACCTTTGCTTTCTATAATTACTAATAAGTAGTCAATACGCCCCCGCTGGGAAGAAAGCGAAAAGTATAACTCCCGTCCAATTTTTTTGCTTTTAGAAAAACAATTTCCGTCGAGAATTCAACAATGAACTCTGATATTTAATTCTTTTCTTTCTCCGAGTTCCTCTTTTCTATTTTCATAAACCTTAGTCTTGTATGAAATGCAAGCTCTGTGGCCAGAAACTCTGCAAGGATGAAGAGTTCTTCTGCTCAACTTGCAGAAAATTCCTGAATTGGAAATACAAGGATGAAATCCTTGAGAGAATAAAGCATCAGGATGACAAATAATCACTCCCATCCATCAAAACCTCCGGAGGTGTCTTTATGAAATGGGAAATAATATTGATTTTGCTTTTGGCTTCAATGCCATTGGTAAGTGCAGTTGAATTCAACCAAAGCATAAGCGACCAGGACAAGGCAACATTTGACCAGATTTTAAGCCCGGTCATGAAAATATACAATCTGGTCAAGTATGCAGCAACAGTTGTGGCGGTTATTATCCTGCTGTTTGCAGGGGTAAATTACATGACATCTGGCGATGACCCGAAGAAAAGAGAACAGTCCAAGAGCATGGTCATGTATGTTGTCATTGGCTTGATTGTGATATGGGCTGCGCCACTGGTTGTGAATTTTATTGTTGGATAGAATTTATTTTTTATTTCTTATTTATCCATCTAACTCTTTGTCCCAATCTTTCTCTCCCCAGCCATCCTTTATGAAAGGAATTTTACGTTTTTTGAGTTCTGATTCAACTTGTTGCATAACAGCATTTCGCCATTTGATAGCATCCTCACCAAAGGCGTCTTCAATCAACTTCTTCTCATTAACGACTACTGCCAAACAGTTTTGTGAAGTCAAAATTCCAGTATCTTCGATAAAAGCTTCATAAGCAAAATTCTGGAAATCAGGTTTGATTACTTTCCAATGTGGCGGAAAAACAAAACAGAAGTCATAAGCTATATGGCAACCTATTGGCAATGCCGCTGTTCCTGTAATTATCTGAATTCTTTCTTCTGTAGATAAAGTACCTATTCTAACTGCCCTTTCTTCTTTGTTACTCCACTCTTCTTTATCTGTGTTATAAACCCAGACCGAATTGGTAAATAAATATTTATTTCTGTTTTGAACATATGGAATCTGGAACCATTCTGGATTTATGTTTTTTTCTTTCAAAGTGCCTTGTGACCAGAGACCATTCTCAAGTATGCTTATTATATTTGACACATCCGTACCATGTACGATGAATGGTTTCACGTTCACTAATTTTTCCTGTATCACTTTTCAAACACATAATCCGTAAACAAGTTTAATATAAATAGCTTTTGGCGGAGCAATTTACTGCTTAGTTTAATTCTCCGAGTTTCCCATTAATAGTTTCATAACCCTATCTATCTCATGCCTAAAACTATTTTCCTTCTTATGATATCCATATTTGCTGTAGTCCCTTATATCTTGGCTTTTGACTGCGCCACTGTCAGCTTTCAAAATCAACCACAATGTCTTCAAATACAATCTACAGTCTTGAATGAAACCGTCAAAAACTCCATTCTCTCAAATCTTGATTATTTGAGCAAGTACAACCCAGATCACGTCTATGTATACAATCACAATATTGGTATTTTGGTTAGTAATACACCCAATAATATCACTAAACTAGAAAGCTTATTCATCAAGAACGCTTGGCTAAGCAACCTGACTGTAATGCCATCTGTTCTATATAGAGAAACTCTTTATGTCCCGGACAATACACAGCTGTTAAACGGATATGGCTATGATATTGAAATTCCAGGCAATTATCTAAGTCCAGGCTATCCAAAAGTAAGCGATGGAGATTGCAGACGTGATTTCTCTCTTGAACAAAATACATCGCAAAATGCAGTCAGTGTAAATGGCATCTTACAAAACTATGGCAAACTTGTCAACCTAACAATCCTGTCAAACTCAACTATAAAATCAGATTTTTCCATTTATGTTGCAATGGGCATTGACCACTATTCTTGGCAACAGACAGAATGTCTGGAATGGGATGGCGATAATTGCGTAAAATACCTCTATGAATGCCTTTTCAATTACCATGAAACTCAGACAGATAGCCTTGAAATATCAGACTCCATAAATGTAAGTCATTATACCAATAACCTTAATGCAGGGCTTGAACAAATTGACCAATATTCCAATACAAGCAAATTCAGCCTTAATCTAAGCAATTCTTTTGAAGCTGTTTTCCCAAACTCAGAATTCAAGTTTTACAAATACATTTACAGCATTGTTCACAGCAAAGAGCCTTATTATTTTTACACGCTTAAGGCTAAGGATTATAACCAATCAAGTTACCAAAATGCGTTTTTATCAGACGGCTACTTATACATTCAAGATGGCCAAGATGCAAGCATCCATACTTTTGACTTCTTTTCTGAGATAAATACGACTTTATCCGGAAATTTCAGCAAGATTAATCTTCGCATTGAGACTGACAAGCTGAAATATGATGCAAATGAAACAGTTCTTGTAAGGATTTTTCCTTCAGATATTCCTGTAAGTGTTAAATATGGCAACTATACAATAATCGGCAAAAACAATGTCAGCTTTCAGGCTTTGCCATACCAAAACAGAATAACAGCTCAGTATGGCTTATTTTCCACAGAAACATATGTTCATGTCAATGACGAAGACAGACTAAACATTCTCCTCAATCTTTCAGCATTAGGTCTGCTAAATTATCTTTTTTACGGATTTTTATCAAAATCCTGGCCAGGTGCATTATAATGGCTGATGACTGTGGCCTGCTTAATCTAGCCACATGCCTGCCTCAAAAGCTATTTGATTTCTTTTTAGGCATTTTTAATGCCCCTTTGCAGCCTCTCCTAAGCTTTACAAAGACGCTATTAACCAGTCCTATTGACCTTGGCCTGTTTGCGTCATTGTGGGGGATAATGATTTACATCATTTCCCTGTTTTATGGCCTGTTATTGCTGTATTCCGGCTTTAATTTCATGATTTCCGGCTATGATGTTGTAAAAAGGGAGAAAGCGAAGGAATGGCTCAGGAACATTTTCATAATGATTGTATTGGTGCAAGCATCATATTTCATTTATGGCTTGATTTTGGACATTAACAGTTTATTGACAATAGGGATTATTAATTTGATTGACAATGACTTTTTTCTTCTTTCTGCTGACAATATTGTGAATATTGGCTTGCAGTTCCTTTTTGCAATATTCTATGTGCTGGCCTTACTTATGGCTGTCATAATCCTTATGATAAGGTATGTGGTTGTTGCTGTTGGAGTGGTATTTGTACCTTTGGCCATTTTCCTATATTTTATCCCACCTTTGAAAGAATATGGCAAGCTGATAATGAATTATTTGGGGGTTTGTATATTTTTGACCTTTTTTGACGCTGTGATATTGCTAGCCTGCTCCAAGCTGATTGATGTCGGAATATTTGACAATTTCAAGATATTGGTTATGATAACTGCTTTTTCTATTGTGAATTTGTTGATGGGATATTTGATGGTGTTTACACTGGTGAATACGGGATTGAAATCCTCGGGGAAAATACTAGGGTGATAAAGGAAGGAGTAAAGTGGCTAGGGTAAGCAATAATAAATTTGTCCATTTAAAATGATTCATATTATATTTGTCCAAGGAGCTTGATTAAAATTTCATCGCTCTGAATATTTAACTTTTCAAGTTTTTGTATCTTCACCAACCTCTTATTCATCTTCTCTTCAGGTGTAAGAAAAAGTGTTGGCTCAAGAGCGCCTATTTTCTTCTTGAAATTATTTAGCACCAATTCTTTGTCTTTTTTTTCCAACTTTGCAAACTCTTTTTTTGCTTCTAGTTGTTCTTTTAATTTTTGGAAAAGCAACGCTTTTCTTTTTCCAATTTCTACGAGGATTTCATTGTTTATTTCCTGTTTCATGCTTCTGCACCTTTATCTATTGTGTATGATGCCAGTTCATTTAAGCTTTCCTGACTAGCATATTTAATGGTATTTCGAACCATTTCAGATGCCAAATCTCTTGCCTCGGGTGATACCGTTTTAACTGTATCAGAAGCTGCTTTATCTGTTTCTGAATCAACAATGTTTCCCACAACATGCTTGATACCTTCCTTAGATGCCGCCTTTACGCCTGCTTCAACTTTATTGATTTTTTCTTTTTTAACAGCTTTTTGCACTTCCTTAATAGATTTCCCCATTTTATAGAGTTTGTATGCAGCTATAACCCCTGGAGCTGCGGCAGGAAATGCCGCACATAGGGCACCGACAATAGCTCCTTCAATGATACCTCTCCCCACGCGTGCTATTATTTCAGAAACCTTGTTTTTTGGTTTGCTGTCTTTTTGGCCCTGGCTCGAACCAGACAATGTACTCTGGCTATACATCGGTTTGTTACGTCTTTTGAATGCCTGAAATTCCCTGCTTCCACCACCACTTGCATGGTTTATGCCCATTTTCTTATCCTCTAACGAAATTTTTCAAAGTGAAATTGGTTTTAGGTTGCCCATTTTGAAACTGTAGTAACGTGGTTTGATCCATGCTGCCCGATGCAGCCTCTTTTATGAAATCATAATTATGCTTTATCGCGTCTATGATAGTCATCTCCTTTTTGTTGTAGGCAATTTTGTGGTAACCGCTGCCGATATCATTTTTGACAAGTATTCTTCCGTATGTGTAGCCCAAGACATAAGGAGTCATGCCAGCAAAATAATCCGCGTGTCGAAACCTTGCAAAAAGTCTTGGTGAGCTAAATCCTACAAGTGTTAATTCATTGCAATGTTTTTTCATCATTCCAGTTATAGCTTGCAATTCCTTCAACTCATCAGCCGAGCCAGAAACATAATTGCCGCAATGGAAAGCAAAATTTTTGTGACCACAAAGAGACGCAAAGCGAGAGCATAATCGGAAACTTTCCATGTCGTATCCCTTAATTAGTGGAGTGATGGTGATGTTTGCCGGCAGACCGACTAAACTCAACATTGTTTCCAAATGTGCTTGTAGTTTGTTATTTGTGAAAGTATGATTATACTCTCTATCTAAATCTTTGTATGTATATGTGTCTAGGCCTATGAAATCCCTGACGCCTGTTAATTTTACAAGGCGGAGAACCATGTCCCTTGCATTGTTGTGATAAATTTTATCACATTCATCATCCTCCATAATCAGATGCAATTTAATCTTCCCGGAATATCCAAGCATTTTGTGAAGGCTATAACCACATTTTTGCAGTTTTCCCCTGGTTTTAGGGGATGAAAGAATATCATATGCCGGTACAATAATAGAATGAGGATTCAACTTTGCTAGTAACTCATTCACAAAAGGACAATTCAAGCGAATAATAAGGGTGTATTTTTCTATCATGCGCCGTTTGAGGATTAGCTTCTATTTAAATGTTATGCTTTTTGATGGGCTTTCACATCAATGCCTTATACCAAAATTTAATATTTACACAAAATTTATATATACTAAAGCTGTGAGAAATGACAGGTACAAGGGTTACAGAGGTGGTATTGAATGGTTGAGGAAAGTCCGATACAAAAACTTGAAAAAGCATTAATTGGTAGCGCAAATGGAATGACTATACAACAGATTATCGACATAAGTGGTTTGGCTAGAGGTACCGTAAAAACCTATCTTGAAGAATTGAAAAGAATGGGAAGAGTGCATGAACAGGAGTATGGTTCGAACACTAAAGTATTTTTTCTGAATGGTAAGGGAGAATTTCAGCAAAATGTGCAAATGCATAGCGGAGTCTTGTTTATTGATGTTTTGACAGATCCATGGAAGCAACCATTTATCAGAGTAAAATATAGAAATAAACAAAAAGATGTCGGGGCAATTTTCCTGAATGCAGAAGATTCTGTTGATAAATTGATAAATGCCCTACAAAAAGCAAAGCCACAACTAAAGAGATATAAAGAATTAATTTCAAAATTGGACGCTGCAACGGAATCTGGCTAAATTTTGTTTTTTATTAATTTGATTCAGGATTTCCACCCTCTACATAAAATCATACATTCTCCGAGTCCCACTTATATCCAATCTCCACCATAATCTTTTCAATGTGGCCTACCAAATCCCTCAGCAACTCGAATACCAGGAAAAAATCATCTTCGGCCTGACATTCAAACAGTTATTCTACGCTATCATCTTCGGGACAATAACATTAATCATCTTCAAAACTATCGAAGCACCCTACTTCAAAGTCACTCTTGCCCTAATCCCCTCAACTTTAGGCATAATGTTCATGTTCTTCAATCTGGAAAACACGATAAAAGACTACTGGCATTTTACAAGATTCAAAAATAACGAAAATTACATTGGAATAAAGAAAATAGAGAACAACACAATTATTGCAAAAAACAAAGTCGCCATAATCAAAGTCCAACCAATCAATTTCAGGATAAAGCCAAGTGGAGAACAAGAAGCAATAATGGAATCATTCCAGAAATTTCTAAACAGTTTGGACTTCCCAATCCAAATCCTCATGAACACAGAAAGTTTGGAACTTGAAGATTATCTCAATTCTTTAAAATCGAGAATAAACCAATATGAAGAACTGTTCGAGCATTACAAAACCCATCTCCAAAAAGTCATCAAATCCAACAAGATAATGGACAGGATTTTCTATATTGTTATTCCAGAACAAAACAACATCGAAATTCAGGCTGACATTTGCCTGCAAAAACTGGAAAATCTTAACCTCAAAGCTGAAAGACTAAACAATGAACAACTACAAAAACTATTCAAAGCCAACCCAAAAATCAACAACCATCCAAAGCATTTGGAAGTAAACAAGAAATTTAACAGAATCATTTATGCACACGGCTATCCAAGAACTGTGGAAGCAGGCTTCTTAGACAGGATTGTTTCTTCACAAGGCGACTTTGACCTTAGCCTTCACATCAAGCCTTACCCATTGGAAACAATGCTCATCAACCTGAATAAGGAACTGCAAAAGCAAAGAGCAGATTTATACGTAATGCAAAATAAACAAATCATAAACCCTTCTTTAGAAATACAGTACAATGATACAAGGCATATCCTTGAAGAATTGCAAAAAGGCGAAGAAAAGCTCTTCAACATAAGCCTTTACATCTGCTGCAAGGCCGACACATTAGAGCAGTTAGAGCTATTATCAAGAAAGGTCGAATCTGAGCTAAACAGCCTTATGATTGCGCCAAAAATAGCCACTTTTCGCATGAGCCAGGGCTACAAGTCAATCCTACCCCTAGGCATAGACCAATTAAATGCCAACAGGAACATAACCACAAAGGCATTGTCAGCCTTCTTTCCTTTTACAAGCCAATTCAGCAGAATTGATGAAACAGGAATATGGCTTGGCCTTAACAGAAATAAAATTCCAATAATAAGAGACATTTTCAAATTGCCAAATCCAAATGGTCTAGTCCTTGCACAATCAGGCGGTGGAAAATCATATTTCTGCAAACTGTTGATAGCAAGATATTTGCTAAACGGCACTAAGGTAATGATTATTGATCCCCAAGGTGAATATAAAGAACTTGTAAGTCATTTCAACGGCCAAAGAATCGACCTTTCAAGAACAAGCCAGACAATAATCAATCCTTTAGATTTAATGGGCCATGATTACACTGAAAAACGCCTTTCTTTAATGGATTTAATGCCTGTTTTATTAGGCGATTTAACAGAGCCTCAAAAGGCCTTTATTGACAGGGCAATAACAGAAGCGTACAGCAAGAAAGGCATCAAAGAAGAACCCGAGACATGGCAAAAGACACCACCAATTCTTGGTGATGTTCTTGAAGCATTAAAACTGATGGAAAAACACTCCATCCAGCTTGAAAAGTCCACAATTAGAAGCTTAATGAACAGATTAAGCATGTATGTTGATGGCGTTTTCAGCTTTCTCAACCGAAAAACCAACATAAATTTCAACAACAATTTTGTATGCTTTGACATTGGCAATATGCCAAAGCAAGTCAAGCCAGTCATTATGTTCCTTGTCCTTGATTATGTTTACATGAAAATGAAGTCAGATTTGTCAAGGAAAATCCTCTTAATTGACGAAGCATGGTCATTATTGTCAAGAACAGAAGATGCAACATATATTTTTGAAATTGTAAAGACGTGCAGGAAATTCAATCTCGGCCTACTTTTAATCAATCAGGAAGTTGAAGGAATGCTTGAATCTGAAGCAGGCAAGTCAGTTTTGGCAAACTCAGCTTACACATTATTAATGCGCCAAAAGCCTGCTGTCATAAAAGGCATTTGCGAAGCTTTCCATCTTAGCAATCAGGAAAGAACCCATCTTCTTACAGCACAAGTCGGAGAAGGCATTCTCATTATGGAAGATGATCACACCGAAATAAAGGTTGTAGCATCAGAAGAAGAGCATCGAATTATCACAACGAATCCAGATGAAATTATAGAAAATAGCAAAACGAAAGAAAAACCATCTAAAAGCTTAAAGAATGCACAACGAAAAGAAGTCACAATAAATGTGGATTCCTATGTAGGATTATACAAGTGCTCAAAGCTCAATCTCGAAGAAATCAAGTACCTGATGGCCAAAGGCCACAGGAGCTTTGAAGCTAAAAGCCTTCTTGGAAAAAAGAAGGAAAAGTTTCTTGTGAAGCCAAGATTCAATGAAAGCCTTAGCCATGCTTTTCTCGTTTATGACATTGCAAATTATCTTGAAAGCAAAAACATCCCCTGCCAGAAATTCACAACAAGAAAGCCAGACATAATATTTGAATTAAATGGCAAGAAATTTGCAATCGAGGTTGAAACAGGAACTGTACTGCACAATAGGAAGAAACAAATTCTTGAGAAAGTAAGCTTACTGAAACAGAATTATGATAAGTGGTTCTTTGTAGTCACCAATCCAAATTTTACCAAAAAGTACAGAAAATATGGAAAATCCATTGACATAAGATATTTGTCAAACCAGCTCGATAAAATGCTCAAAAAACAAAATAGTCACCATACATATAGGCATAATAATGTTAAGTGACTATTTTCAATAAGGAGGCAACCAAAATGGAAAAAGAAACCAAGAAAGTTGAATTGAGCGCATTGAAGATTGAGCAGCTTAACAAGCAGCCAATACTGGAAACATCAATCCAGATGAGTGAAGATAAGAAGTGGCTTGTCCACAAGACAGTCATAACCGACATCAAACCAATGAGTTACATGGAGAAAGTAATGGGCTCTAAATAGAGCCCATATAAACTTTTATTATAAAGAAGAATTTTTCAAAAAGTCAAACTTTGATTGCTTTATCAATGATCTTGCGCTCCTCTGTGATTCCGTAAAGGTCGAAAACAAGGTCGTCTATTTCGGCTTCAAGGCTCTTAATTTCTTCATTCTTTAATTTCGCTTTTAGGAGTTGCGTTACCTTTCCTGCAATCTCGCTTTCTAATTTTTTGTTTTCTTGTGGTAGCGGGAATTTGGAAATGCTATTTACACTCATCTGTCTAAAGCCGCCAGACTTTATTGGCTGAGTTTTTAAGTAATAAGCAAAAATTTTCGAATTAAGAATACCCAATAGGGCGTGCTTGTTCATCTTAGGGCAGATACCGATAATACCTGCCGTACCACCTATAAAAAGAGCTTTCTCCTCATTCAAGGCAAAATTCGGCTCTTTGGTGAGTGCAGGCGTTACTATTTCTGCTTTATCAAAATCAGAAGGCAAATCAAAATACATCATCGCATAAAATTCTTTGTGCAATTCGATTGCAGTTTTCTTAAACCACTTACGCCCATCTAACACTGCCTTTATTTCCTTGAAATAGCTGAGACTATTTGGGAATTGTTTCGCCATAATCTCTAATGAAAATGTGTACGGAGGACTGTCACTATGGGGATAAATCGCGGAAATAGAAGCTTTTGCAGCCCATCTTCGCACGTCCCTACCCTTGAGTGTCGGTTTTACAATTTTTGGCTCAACTTTTACAGCTTTTAACTTTGTGGTTATTGTTACGAGAGGTTGGTCGTTGTCTTCAATCTTGCCAAAATACGCGCCATCTTTTCCGGTTCTCAAGCCAGAAACAAATGTTGCACGGTCTGAAAGCTTTGGCAAAGCAGTCAATCTCTTAACTATCCCCCACTCGTCTTTCGGTCTGATTATCCACGGTTCATCTGAAAATTGATTGGTCGGAAGATTGAACATTGTCAAGTTTGTCGGTTTCTTGCCAGAACTTTTATATTCCTGTATCTCTTTGAAGATATTTTTATTATTAGACAAAACCTTTGCGCAGAAAGTTGTCTGAATTTTTTCTTTGGTAAAGATGAAAATAAGAGGATAATTTGTGGCGGAGTCGAAAACACGCTTGTCCTCAAAATCAATAAGCTCTTGAATACCAACATTTTTGCTTAGGAAGTGGCGTAAGTTCTTTCCGTAGTCTTTGACCATAAATTGATTTGAGCAGATGTATGACATTCTACCTTTGTCAGTCATTAATTGAACTCCTAACTGAATGAAGGGAATATATAAATCAAAATTACGGAAAACTGTCTCAGAATATGTCTTTCGATAACTATCTATCTGAATGCTGCTATCTAAATTAGAGGTATTAACATAAGGTGGATTTCCAACTACAAAATCATATTTCTTCTTTTTTAGTTCATCTGTATATGATTTGTCTTTGGCAAGGCTCTTACCAGTTGCTCCTTGGAACTGCACTAAATTAGTTTGTTCAGTTGGTATCTCAAGAGAGTCTGTCTCGTAAATCTTAAAGCGTGGAACTGTAAAAGAGGAGTTACCCTTTATCGCTTTGGAATACAAGTCAATCACCTGAAAAAGCAGGTTCATTTCAGTTATATGTACTGCGAATGGATTAATATCAAAGCCATGAATATGTGTTGCCACAGAATTAACAATCTCCTCACATTCTTTTGCAGACAATCTCTCATAAACTTCTGACCACTGCTTATTATCAAGTGCCTCTTTAGGAGTGGCTTTTCCAAATTTCACCACATGTCTAGCAATCAGTCTTCTGGCAGCTCTAACAATGAAGCCACCTGAACCGCAAGCAGGGTCTATTATATCTTTTCCCTCTATGGCCTTACTAGGAGTATACTCAACAGCATTAAGTATATAATCAATAACTTCGTCTGGTGTATAAAATTCCCCTAGTCTTTTTCTCTCTTCTTTTGGTAAATACTTTTCATAAAGCTTGCCAAGTATATCCCTATCCACCTTAGTAAAGTTGAATTGATTGAGAAGCCAGATAACTTTGTTTAATACATGGTCTAACTCACCATCGCCACTTTCATACCAATCTAGAGGATTATCTTTTTCATAGAAGTGATAATAAATCTTCTGTGCACCGCCATAAGAAAATTTGATTATTTGCTTGAATACTTCAGAATCGCCGACTATTGGTTCCGACAATTCTTCACGCAATCGCTCAATACCACCATTTGAAATCTTTTTTTTGAGAAGGTTCTTGTCCTCACAAATTCGTATAAATAATAACCTATTGAGCAAAACGTATATAGATTCTTTGCAGAAAACCTGCTTGTTTTCATCTTCATCGTCGTCAGAGCGATTGGATAATGCCTTCCAAATATAATATCCAGAGAAAGATGCATATTTTTTGTATTTGCCTTCAGTTTTTAGCTCGAATTTAGCTATTTCTGCAGCGTGTTTGGAGTTTTTCCTACTAGCCCCCTTCAAGTCACTAAGTTCACCTAGGGTATGTTTATACTGAGCATATCCGGCGTAATACTCATCAAATGCACTGTAAGTATACTGTTTTAACAACTCCGTGGAAATGTGATTTAATTGTTCAATAAGTTTTTTAAAACCACTGTCGTCTGCAACATCTATTGTTGCGTAATATTCATTGAATTTGTTATATTTGCTTTCATTCCACAATTCTTCTTTTGAGATATTCTTAAGAAAGAGTATTTGCTCAGTTTCTTGTGTTGTGAGTTTATCTTCCTTTGCTCTCTTAGTATCAATAATATTTTTAAAATTAATATTGACTTTAAGAACCCTGTGTCCCTTTTCATTTTGCCACAACAAAAAGGTATAACCATTGGTCAGACCCACATATTTTGTGGATTCATCTGCATATTTTCCTGCCTGTTCTCTCCATTTTTCAGCATCTAAGTCCTCCTTAGGTTTTTTTGTTTCTATTACAACAACTCTTAAATTATTTTCATCCTGTAAAGTGATATCAGTTCTTTGCCTTTCAAAGATATATTCATTACCTTGGTAATGTAGAACGGACTTTACAAAATAGTCAACGAATCTGGGACTAAAATTGTGTTCTAGTGTTTCTGAGCTTATCTCTTTATTAATATGGATGAACGCCTTTAGTACTTGTTCAATAAAATTATCTGATTCTTCACTCACTTTATTCCTCTCCCTTAACCTTCCCCAAGCTCAACCTATAGCTCTTCTCAACTTCCATGAACTTCTTGACTGAACTAACAACCGAAGCAGGCCATCCCCCTTCCTCAATAGCTTTCTTCAAGGCATTTGTATCCAAGCCAGCCACATCATCCCATTTGTTTAGCTCTTTTAAAAGCTTTTCCAGCTTTTCCCTCTCTTTTGTGTTTTTTGCAGGAACCTTGATTGAATCATACTGCTTTATGCTTACCTTATTGTCTTTGCTGAACACCACAGAAACATCCTTTGACTCTGCATACCTAATCAAGGCATCCTTGACTAATTCCATTTCATCATTAATCTCTTTCTCCAGCTGCCTTTTCTTATATGTCAATTCAGCAAACTTATTTACAAGCTTCACACCATCCTCTTTCAGGTACTTGTTCTTAGGTAGCTCTTCAATAGCAGCTTGATGCTTCCACATAGGGCATATGCCCTTGTATTCGCACCAGTCACAGAGTGTCGAAACAGTAGGGGCAAACTCCTTTTCCCCTTCAATCTCCTTAATTATTCCTAAAATGTTCTTCCTCAGCACAATAAGCTGCTCAGGATTCCTTTCACTAACCATTTCCTTGTTGAACTGCAAAAAGTGCCAGACAAGCCTTACTTTCTTTGCATCCTTGAAATTCTCCCTTACCCATATGGAATACAAGGCAAGCTGCCTATCTTCATCCAAATGTGCCTGTGTTGGCAAAGACTTGTTTGTCTTGTAGTCATGGATTTCATATACTTCAGGAGAAGATTCAACAATCCTGTCCATTCTTACATGAATCGTATTTTTCTCATCCAAATCAAGGAAATATTCAGTTTCAATGCCAAGGACTTTGCCCTGATTAAACGGCTCATAAGTATTGTAATAATCATATATGAACTTGGCACCCATACTCTGGTAGTCTTTGGGACTTAAATCATCATTAACAATGAAGACAGTTCTGTTCCAGTTCTTTTTCCACTCCAAATGGTAAAATCTCAATACTTCCTTCAAAGAAAGCTTTTTTCCAAATTGCAGCATGCGATAAAGCTTTTCGAGCGCCTCATGGACACGAGAGCCAAGAAACAACTCAATGCTCTGGCCACCTTCCACTACCTTAATCCTGTCAATATAGTGGTATTTGTACTTTAATCTGCATTGTTCGAATGAGCTTAGCTTTGAATGGGAGTATGTTGTCATCTTATCTCATATCTTGGCAGCGATGGTCTTTTATATGCTTAGGGCAATAATAACTCTTGCATCTATCACATTTCTTAGCACATTTCTGACATATGAATCCACCTTTGGTAAAAACCCTAGCTCTATGCCATGAACATTTAACATACTCCCCTCTTTTTGTCAAGGGTGCTCCGCACCAAGAGCAATGTGTAATACTTTTTTGGCCTTCTTCTACCATCTTAGAGATGTCTGAGTTAAATAAATTCAACAAATGTTCCTTTAATTTTGATATTATCTTTACCATTTAATCTCCAAGTCAATCAATGTGTTGTCAAGGTCGAAGATTATTGCTTTTGTCATCGTTATACTTTTCAGATAATAAAACTAAATTTATATATTTTTGAATGTCCTCAATGCTCTTTATCTGGATGCGTAATCTTCTGTCCTTATACCTAACTGAATCACTATCATGATTGGGATTTATTTTGACATCTAGTACAGAAATATAACAATACTTATCTCTCAATCTGAATGCCGCAAAATAATTTGCACCATTCTTAAATCCAATAAAATATTTGTTTATTTTCTCTTCAAATTGGGTTAATTTGCTAAGTTCTTTTCTAAATTCCAGAAGCAGTTGATACATGAGGGGGTTATTTGTCATTTCTTTGGCATGTTCCTCAGAATATTTTATATCATCTATTGTATCATCATCGCTAAATTCGTCTTCTATATAAGCAGCCTTTATGAAATTCATAACATAGTCTATATCTTCTTCTTTGCTCAATTCAATTTCTTTATCACCTGTTCCATGATGTCCAATTTGGGACACATCACGTACAAGACCCTTCGGATCATTTATCTTCTCAACATCATAATCAATCCAAATCTTTATTTTGCTGTTCTGTATTTCAACTGTAGCAAAATTTCCCCTTCTTTTGAATGCAATATAATACTTTTTGGGCTCCAATTTGACATCTGGCCCTAAGCTAAGGATTTTTTCCTGAAGTGTGTTATATATTAATTGTGTTGACGCACTAATACTTTCGTCCTCCTCTACAGATGCATTCCCTTCCCAAAAGAAATCAATTTCAAAGATTTTGCAAAGTTCCTTGAATATCCAATTTGCTCGATCATTTATCTTTCGGGTTGTCCAATTCTTGTCATCACCAACAGCATTAACAATATTTTGAGTTATAACAAATCCAGTCATTCCGTCTATTCCTTTACCACTATATACACTAAGCTTGTCCAGAAATGGTCTATTGCTTGCTTCAATGTTTTTCTTTCCAGATAGTAAAGTCAAATTACCAATACTATTCAACATTTTTTCAGCTTCTTCCTGTTTAAACAGATTTTGCCAATATCTGATTTTTGCAAATCCTTGTGGTAAGATATGCTCTACGTGGACAAATTTTTCCAGATCTATATAATTGATATTTGTATTATCTGTTTGTTGGTATTCTATTATTGCTAGAATCGGTTTGCACCACGAGAAATCATAAACCCCAAAATTCAAGTTTTTCCATGCCCTAATTACAACACGATCTTCCTTCAGTTTCGCATCCAGTTTACTCTTGATCGAGGATATAGTCTCTTTGTTCTTAATCCATGCTATGATATTAAAAGAAGTCTGTTTTGTTTTAGATGTGGTATATTCCGCTATCCAATAAACATAATAAAAATTTCGTAATGTTTTTGCAAGTTGAAGAAAATCCTCATGACTCCAGTTCTCCATCTTCGCAGTCAAAAGTATTGATTTCCAAAAAACATCATGCCTCAAGTATTCTAAGGCATAGATAACTTTAGAATGTTCATCATCTATCTCATCAAAATAATCTATCAGTTTTTTAAACTCATAGATAATATTTTTTGGTTCCCTGAGTTTGAACAATCTTTCCAATTCATCATACAATGATTTCTTGGGGTTGCTACCAAGCAAATAATATAAGTAATAAGTAAAAAGGTTTGTCAGGCCTTCATTGAATTCTTTGGCCTTGTTTTCAATATATACCCAATCTTGTTCAAAAATTCTGAGGTCTTCATCGCTTTTTAACCGGCCCATCAAATAACTCTTTATCAAATCAGCAGGAGTTAGGTCCATACCCCTATTGTTCAGAACTTGAAACAATTTGATAGCAAAGGATCTGGTAGTGCATTCTATCGTAATAACTCTGACTTGATCCAAAAGGTAATCAGTAAATTTATCTATGCTTTCCGGTGACGAAGCTTTTAATGCTTCAATTTTCTCCCTAAATAAGAACGCAGCATTTAGAAAATTGTTTTTCTTCAATTCATCCCGATGTCTAGGAATATCATAATTAATCCCATTTATTATCTCCTGCTCAAAAACATTCTGTTCATGGAATTGCGTTGTGAATCGCAATCTTTCGGAGCCAGTTTCAAAATTTTTTATTCTCCCCAGAATGCGGTTTTTCTTTACGTTATCATTTAAATTTTTGTAATACAAATCTCTTAATGCGCAAAATAAGATTGTCAAAGTTGTCATTCTCTGTTGCCCATCTATTATATCAAGCGAGCCTTTGCTGTCGTTCCTAGTCAAAATAATTGATCCCAGAAAATATTCTTCATCATTATCTTCCATTGCTGTAAAGATATCATTCCAAAGGTCCTCTATCTCTTCGTTGGTCCAGCTGTAAGGCCTTTGGAAAGAAGGTATTTGATAATATTCATTGCTATCAAATAAGCGTAGAATTGTTTTACTTGCCGGAATAAAAATATCTCCCATCTTCACAGCCTCGCTATCTTCCCAGCATCAGTTAATTTCAATTCATCTGAAACTAAGTCCATGTCTTTTAATTCATCAATTGAGCGATAGAGCATTGCAGTTGACAAGTCAATCTTCTTAGATAATTCGGTTATGCTCTCGCCCTTGCCTTTATCTAATATTTCAAGAATTTTCTTTTGCGAATCATTTAGCTTAAAAGACAATCTTGGCAAATATACAATCGCATTCTTGTCCTCTTCTGGATTATAAGCAATTTTCTTTACCCTATCATGCCTAGCATATGCAGCAAACAGCAATCCCATAGCTTTAGTTTTACGGCCAGAAGTAACATTGACATAGATTAAATCATCCTTAGGCTGCATATCAATTATCTCAACAGCTTTCTCTGCTATTTTTACAATATCATATACATCTGTTTTGACAGTCTTTACATCTATAACCTTTCCCAAGCTATTTAAAATCAATTTAACAGAGGCATCTTGCTCTTTATTGGGTGAATTATCAATCAATAGTATCAACCTATCCGGCCCCAATCTAGTTGTAGCAAGAATAACAGGCTCTGGATTGTACAGAGTAGCAATTAACACTTTTTTGCCGATTTCCCCCATTATCATATTATTTTCGGGCAGATTTATATACCTTTCCATATAATCCGCTAATCTTTCATTATTTATATAACTTTCTACTGAATTAGCGAAATATATACTAAATAATAGAAATCTTTATAAGGATGATAGTCATCCATAAGATCATGAAGAAAACTTTGGGCATCGACGAGTTTTATCCAATTGCAAATAAAATGCGCGAAATTTGGCAGAATGAAAAAGATGTTGGAGTTTTCATTGTTGTAATTGACATATACGGGCAGATGGCTTTAATACACACCGAATACAAAGCTTTGAATTTATTGTTAGATGAAAAAACTAAACAAGAGGGGTAGATTGCATGGAAACAATAATTTTAACGGAGCAGCCAATTAATGGCCATATATTATCAAAAGAAGATAAAATGAAAGAAGCATTCCTTGATGCATTGAACACTTCCCCTTTATCTGATAAGATGAAGGAGGAGATTAGACTTTCCTTTGAAACTTTTGAGCAGAATAAAAAAGACATTTTCGTTAGCAGGATTTTTGGATTTTTCGGCTCCACTGGACTGGGCAAAACCTATTTGGCTGTTTTTGTATATTTATTTGGTAATATCTTATTATGAGTACTTTATTGACCACAAATTCAAAGATAAGATGTATTATCCTCAACTAAAATATCTTTATGTTGGAAGTCTGGCATTGCTTGTATTATTTTTTACATTATTGTATTTCAATCAATCCCTTTTAAGAATTCCTTATTTTTTTGTGGTAATGGGCTTGCTTTTTGTTATCGCGCCAATTGCTATGGCAGTGTCAAAATTTCACAACAGGTGGGTTAAGTTTGCAAAGACAGCAGTATATTTCTTCTTCTTTTCAATAATTTACGAACTCACAGCTTTAGCATTAAATCAGTGGTATTATCCTGGACACCAATTCATTGGTTTCATAACTATCTTTGGGTTAGGATTCCCGTTTGAGGAATTTTTCTTCTGGATACTGCTCGGAGCAATATGCATTCTATCATGGTATGAATTCTTCGATGATAAAACAGCAATGGAGAATGCGTAAATCTGCAGGTACATTAATTTGATACATTATATCACAAATCTTCCACTCTAGCAGATCACTATCCCTAATCGTTATTTATTTTCATATATAAACCATTCTAAATTATTTAAATTATTATAATAATTATAACATTAATTATAATAACCAAAAAAACATTATAATAACTAAATAGTGACAAAATTTCAGGGGGATGAATGTGCAAGCAGAAAAAATAAGCATCTACCAAAGCATACTTTCAGTCAAAGGCAAGATATTCTGGAATGATGGAAGGCGAAGAATTGACCTCAAGAAGCCAATCAGGGACATCATTGTGGCAAATAAAACTGCAAGCTATGTCATGGAATTATGTCTGAGCAAAGAAAGCCTGTCTAAAAGAATTAAGGAACTACTCAAAGAAAAAACATTGCCGGTTATCATGTATTTTGTGAGGGATGAAAATGGAAGCAATTGAACGCTGCCAGGATTGTGGGAATAGTCAATTCAAAGCGGAAAATCATGAGCTTATCTGCAAGAGTTGTGGCTTGGTGATTGATGACTATGGAACTGAAGCATTGCCATTGAATATATTGTCTGAAATAGAAACAAGACCAGTTGACGGTAAAATTGTCAAAGCTTCGTGGCTTTTATCAAGTAGAGAGAAGAATTTACGAAATTCAAGCATGGAAATGGATAAATTGGCTTGGAAGCTCAGCTTGCCAGGATATGTTAGAGAACAGGCTTTTGCCATATACAAGGAAGCTGTTAATAGGGACTTGTGCATTGGCAGGAGAAATGAGAGTATAAGACTTGCTGCTTTGTATCAAGCATGTCTTGAAAACGATTTGCCAAAAACAGCATTTGAAATAATCCAGGGAAGCAATGTGAGCAAAAGAAGCCTTTTGCGGGCTCACAGGATTTTGAAGCGGAAATTGGGACTGAAAATTGGATTGTCTGACCCGTTAGATTACCTGCCGAGGTTTGTTTCTCAATTGTCATTAAGCCAGGCTTGCCTTACGAAGGCAATGGAAATAATGGAAAAAGTGAAAGAATCTCCTGAATATTCAGGGAAGAATCCAAAATCAATTGTTGCTGGCGTTATTTATTTGGCTGCCAAAGAATGCGGTGAAGAGATAACTCAGAGGCAAGTTGCGAACTTGATTGGGGTGACTGAGGTTACGATTAGAAAAAGATGCAAGGAAATTCATCAATAATGTCGATAATCTTAATTTATTTAGTACCGGCAAAAGATAAACTATTTAATTCAGTTTAAATATTGTTGGGGTATGGAAATGGAAATCATTGAAACAATTGGTTTATTGAAAAGAATACATGTAAACATAATAGACAATGCAAGTAAAAGTTCAGATTTTAAAAAGAATGACTCTTATCAGGTTGTGGAATTATTACATAAAAAGATTATATCATTGGTAGAATCAGTAATAATTCTGAATAGAAATTATAAATATGCTGAATCTTTGATGGTGATAAGAAATATTTTTGAAACAAGTGTATTTATTTTATACTTGAAACAGTACCCCTTCGAGAGCAGAAGATGGCTATCTTGGAATAACCTTTCCTTTGAGGAAAAAGAAAAAATACCAAAGAAACAAAAAGAGTTTGAAGGCTATCTTAAAGACAAAGATTATCAACAAATCTTGGATCTTGTGACTAAAGATAATTTCTTTGCTTTAAGAAATTTCTCGCCAACTTTAATTCGAAATATGGCCTTCAAGGACATGTCTGATAATGGCAGCGAATATAGTGAATTTTATGAACTTGTCTGTAAGTTTTCACATCCTTCATTTGTTTCGATGGCAAAGAATGATAAACTTGACATACACAGCAAGGAACACATCGATAAAACAGCATTATTTATTTTGCTTGAGTCTTCAGTAGTATTTATTTGGGTTTTAAATAATTTTATCGACACCGACCTAAAGGATACCTTTGAGAATGAATACAAAAGACGAAGAAAATTATTAATTGATTAAGTCTCATCTTTATTATCACTTTTTTGTTTCAGCTTTTCCATAATCGCTTCCTTTACAAACTCACTGACAGAACATTTCCCTTTGCATTCCTCAACCAATTTCTTCCACAAAGAATTTGGACAATAAAAGCTCCTTCTTTCCCCTCTATTCTGCTCGTACTCTGTCTCCATGCTTAACAATGTTCACGCTAATATTGATACCAAAGGGATAAAGAAATGTGCTCATTTTTGTTACCTTTATCGTCTACAGTTCCATTTAAATACAATGATGACCATCATATTATTATCACATTTAAGGGGGGTTAAAATGATGCAAGAAACACAATATAGGAGGATTAGTAAAACTTACAGATATGTCGATTTGAGGTCAAGGGCAAATGAACTAATGAAACTTGTGGCTGAAAGCCCGCATGAAGTTGGCACAGAAGCCAACATAAAGCGATTATTGCAGACCTACTCATTAGCATTAATGGCAAAGGACATGGCTCCTGCAAGCCATCAGGCAAGCTTAGACTCACAGCTTAGGGAAGTCCTGGGTATAGCCTATGAGAATGTCAGGGTACAGGCTCGGGACAATATGCTAAAATTTTCGGAGAATTAATCTCCGAGTTTTTCTTATATTTTTTCTTATCTTTTACTTTCTTATGGAACCAAGAATAAAAGCTGTTCTTGATAAAGAATACCAGGACAATCCGCTCTATCCATATTACCTGATTTATTTTGAGCAATTTGTCTGGGATAACAGCCAAAAGGCCTTTATTAGAAAATCAAATGCTTAAGAGCCTTCTTGAGAGGATTTATCAAGTATTATCTTCGTTTCTTCGCTGTTGTCAATTAGCTTAAGAATTTGGTTAATCTGCCCTTGCATGTCATTCCTGAGGCTGCTTATTTCCTCCTCCTTTGCCTGCTGGATTTCCACTGCCTTTTTCACAGTAAGGGCCGCGGAGCATTTTTCGCAAATCTCCGCATGAGGGTCGTTGATAAAATCGCAGCGGGAGCATGGCAAATTTGGTTTTGGCTTATCTTTTTCCTCAACTGCAAAGCCATTATGCTTCTTGATTCTTGATATCTGGTCTTCCATGTTTAGTCTTCCATAGACCTCGGCGAAATATTTAACAGAATGCCCGTGCCTTTGGGCTGCAATGTCTATTGGCAAATTATCCTTTTTATCAAGATAACAGCTAGAATGCCTCAGGGAATAGAAATCCATTGGCTTATCAATGCCTGCCTTGCGTGCCGTTTCCTTTACCCTTTTGAGTACTGCCGCATATTGGTATTTCTTTAATTTTCCGTAATTTTGAGACTCTTGTGTCCATAGCGGGTCATTTTGCTTTTTACTAGGATGAGTTTGAATCCATCTTAGCACCATTGGAACACATCTCCATGCTGCAAGTTCCCTCTTGCCTGTCTTGCCTGACAAAATCCTTATGACCAAAAAGTCATTCTTTATGCCAATATCGCCATAGTTCAGGTCAATGAATTCAGAAGGCCGTAAGCCTGTGTCCAATTGCATGGCTATTATTGCCTTAAGCTGAATGCTGTTTGTGGCATTTATTATCTGCAAACCATCTTCCCAGCTGATCATGTCATCAGTATCCAAATCCCTTTTGTTCTCTTTTATCTGCACCCTGCCCCTAACTTCCTCTATTGCCAATTTTATGGATATGGGAAGAGTTCCCTTATTAATTATTTTGCAGAAGCGTTTTGAAACATTAATCAAAGTAGGGATATGTCTTGGCTTGTCTAACGCTAGCTTCCTATACAACTCTTTCATGCGATTTTTATCACGCATCTCCTGCTTTATGTTTTCGCCACCTGAAAGAAAGATTCTCAAATGCTCCATGAAGATTTGAACTCTTGCTGAGCTAACACTATCTTGGTATGCCGGCAAGAATTCTTTTTCAACAATCTGCTTATTTTTTTGGCTGATTTTTTCATCCTGAAAGAAATTTCTAACAGCCCTTTCTGCCTGTTTTTCGTAATTTAATACTGGCATAATTGGGTAAAAAGGGCTTAAAGTATATAAAGCTTTGCTAGGGAGTCATACGAAAAGTACTACGCCCCCGCTGGGAATCGAACCCAGGCCTCAAGGTCCGCAACCTCGTATTCTTCCACTAGACTACGGGGGCAATATGAAAAATCGTTTGATAAATCTCGTTTAATTACTTTTGCTTTGCGAAGCAAAGCCTCGGAGCCAAGGAATCTTAAATTCCGCCGGCAACGACTTTTTGGGTCCTATCCTTTTTCTAGAAAAAGGATAGCTAGGCTACAGGGGCATTGCGTTAATGATGCAATATGAATCTATAGGAAATAACCTTAATTTTTGTATGTTTTGAAATGAGTGCAAGGTTATTTCCTAATAAGCAAATCACTTATTCGTTAGGAACAAAGTTCCGATTAGTTTACTCCTGAAAACCCGTTCCTTATGCCTTCCATTGTGTCTGCAAATTTCTTCCTAATCCTGGGCTTCAGGTCATCAATCCTGTTCTTGACAGAAAACTGGTATGTTGTCCTTGCAATTGAAGGCATGTACCTCAGGCGCTTCGATAATACCCTTGATTGGTTGAATATCCCCCTTAGCCTGCTGCCCTCAACGCCCATCACAAAATTGTTTTTCTTCCTGACATGGTCCAGGAAATCATCAACATCTGAGGCATGGGTATAAGTGACAACCCTCCCCAATTCACTGAGGGTATGGCCATCGCTGCCTCCGGTTATGGGCTTTTGGACATCCATGGCAAATTTGACTGACTTGAGGTTCCTCATCCTCGTGTCCTCCCCATTGATGACCTCAACAGCGCCGACCCTTCCAATTATATCCTTTGCATCATCACTCCTGTTGAGATAGCTTACCCACCCTTTCCAGAGAATGCCATAGGGCTGGGACATTGATGCTATGCAATTATAATGCTCAAGGTCATCCAGTATCTGCATGATTGTTTTTTTCAGCCTTCCATACGGGTTGGCATATTTGTAGTCCCTTATCCTCTTTTCATAGAAATCAATGAGCTCTGTTTTGGAGTAAAAATAAACCTGGAGGTCCCTGCCTTCCCTGCAGTTCACTTCAATGCCTGGCACTGCAAAGATTTCCGCCTTCTCCATGACTTTCAATGAACCCGTGACAATATTATGGTCGGTCACAGCCACGCCCAGCTTGCGCTTTTTTGCCAGCTTAATCAGGCTGGAAACCTTGGTTTTGCTGTCAGAATATTCAGTGTGGTAGTGCATATCAACGCCTACAAATCCATTTTTCTGGAGTTCAGCCCCGTCTGGCTTTTGGAAAATCACTTTCTGCACCATGCATTTCACGCATCCAACTCAATATATAAATATTGTTGTGGCTGGGGCTCTGTAGAAAGTCTTAAATAAAAACAGCCCCTCATCAGGGCGTTAGCCCTGAGTTGGGGCAGGGCAGAGGTGCGACTCTGCCATGGAAAAGGAAA
>JAGVYD010000018.1:0-14081 GCA_018303405.1 Candidatus Woesearchaeota archaeon
GCAAGCAGCCCAAGCAGTTTGAGATTGATCTTGTGAACAGGCATGAGCTTGAGGCAGAGTTCCAGGCTGCGCAGAAGGCGAAGAAGGAGGCGGAGAAGGGGGCAGGGACTGAGAAGGGTGTGGGTGCAGAGCAAAAGGAAGAGGATGTAAAAGAAGAGAATAAAGAAGAAACTGCGCCTAAGGAAGGTGAAGACAAGGCCAAAGAAGAGGACAATAAGGGGAAAGAAGGGCCAGGCTCCCTGCAACCAACATCAGTCCAGGAAACTGCTGCGCCGCAAATCAAGGAAGAAAACACGGCAACAAAACCAGGACCAGCCCCCGCAGAAGCCCAGCCTGCAAACAAAATAATTGGGCTTATTGCGCAGGCAAAGGATTTCATAACCAAGAATGACAAGCAAAATGCAAGCCACAGCTATGACCAAATAAGGGAAGAATACAAAAATCTCCCAGTTGGCTTGAAACAGCGGGTCATCAGGGACTGCGTTGCAATACAAAACGGGATAGCAAGGCTTGCGTGAAGCAAATTCAGAGGGAATTGGCCATGAAAATCAAGACGCCAAAAATAGAAGAGGCAGAGGAAACAGCAAGGCTGCTGAGGTCAGAGCTGGACATGATTAAAAAAGACTTAAGCGAGCTGAGAAGGGCTGGCTATTACACGAAATCAGCTGACAATATGCTGGGCGCGGCCTGGCCGAAAATACGGCTGTACAAGGCCACATGCGAGGACAGCGACCTCGCGCAGGTGAAGGAGATTTTCAATGCGGCAAAGGCAGAAATGGAAAGAATAAAAAACAATGAAGACAATGAGTACCTAAAAAAGGAGGATTAGCATGGGATTGTTTGGTTTTGGCAAAAAAGAGGCTGCGCCAGAGGAAAAGCAGGAAGGCGGTGAAGAGTCCGAAGAGGAAGAAGAGCCGGCTCCTGAACCGGAACAGCAGGCAGCGCCTGTAGGCGCAAGCGACGGAAGGCTTCTTGCTGAAGTCACCAAGATAAAGGCCCAGCTTGATTCCCTTGCTGAAATGAGAAAGCTTACTTCTGAGAGGTTTACAAGGGTCAGCGAGCAGATTGGCGAATTGCGCGGCATGATCATGGACACAAACAGGGCAATCCAGAACATTGAGGTCAAGAGCGCCAAGGCAATTGACCTTGTTGAGACTGTGCAGCCGGACAAGATGATGATTGAGCTGCAGAAATCCGATGCAAAGGTTGAGGCGCTTAAGGCCGGGATAGAAAGCAATGACTCAATCATCAAGTCCTTCAGGGAACAGCTTAAGGATTTCAGGCAGCAGGTAAATGTATTTCAGGGCGTTGAGCAGACAATCAAGCTATCAGAGGAAGTCAGGAAGGAGCTGCTGGACATTAAGAAGGTGGAAGCCCTTGTCAAGAGGCACGCCAGCAGGGTCGATGACATTTTCGTTGAGGTCAGCAAGAAATTCAGCGACTATGAAAAGTTCCAGAGCCAGGCTGCAGAGCTGGACAAGGGGTACAAGCATATCACAGGCGACTTTGACAGCTTTAAGATCAAGCTGGCAGGCCTTGCCGCGAAAAAGGATGTTGAGAACCTCTTATCCAAATTCAACAGCTTTGAGAAGCATGCGGGAAACCTCCTTGTGCTCATGGACAGGAGGTTTGAAACCCTGGAGAAGAAAGTCGTGCACAGCGTGGATGAAAGGCTTGATAGGGTCGAAAAGCTGCTGGCAGGCTTTGAAACCCTGGCAAAGAAAACCCCTGACCTTGACAAATACTTCAAACTGCTGGACGAAGAGGCCAGGAAAGCTGCGCAGGAAAAGCCTGCAGAGCCTGAAAAGATACTTCAGCCAGGCGAAGAGCCAAAGCAGGAAGAGCCTGCCCCGCAAAAGGGGATTTTCGGCGCGCTGAAAGACAAGATTGCAGGTGGCGGCCAAAAAGAGGCTGCATCAGAAGGTGGGAAGAAATAAGAAACAGGTTGGGTTTGGCAAAGGGTCTGGCAAATCTGGTCTCGGGATGAATCGAAAAGTCCTACCTGCCTACCAGAGATGGTACCACTTCCTTCTCCTGCGAAATTCCTTGATGCTGATTATAAGGTTCTCTGGCTCGATTTGGTAATTCTTTTCTTCCTTTACATACTCTGCGTGTGTTTCCCTCACAAGCTTATTGATAAAATAAATTGTGTAAAGAACAGCAACGGTTTCTTCAATGGAAATGTTAGAATCCGCCGAGCACAAATTTCCCTATGAGAATCCCCACGACAAGGCCGAGCAGGAATAGCTCAATATTGTTCCTTATGCCTGATTTAATGCTGGCCAGCTCTTTTGCAAAAAATCCGCTGTGTTTTGGCTTTTCCTCTTTTTCCTTGGCGTGATGCCTGTGCTCATGCTTTTCCTCATGGTGCTCAGCCTGGTGTTCCTTATGCTCACGTTCCTTGCGTTCCTGCGCGCTTTCCTGCTGCCTGCTTTCATTTTCAGGCTCTTTTTCTGCATGCATGGCATTGTGGCTGTGCTTCACTTCAATATGCTCCGGCTCTTTTTCTTCTTTTGCAGAGTGTGCGGCTGAATCATTTCCAAGCTGGATGACTTTTGCTATCTTTGATTTTTCAATCTCATCCTCCAATTCAAGTATCCTTTTCCTGAGCATGCTGCCGGCGTCCTGCCTGCTTTTGTGCCTGATATTTTCAGCCAGCTGCTTGTCGCCCAGCACATGTGCAATCCAGTTGCTGAAATCGTTCTTTTCAGGAGTCACATGGAAGTCAAATGAGTCCTGGCTCATGTGGTCAAAGCCGTCCAAAAGCTCATAGATATTCCTGATTACCGGGCCGTTGCGGACATAAAAAACACTGCTTCCGTCAACATCATCCAGAAACTTATGGCTAGGGTCCTCTTTCATTGACTGTTCCACCTTAGAGCGCTTCATACCCTTAAATCGTATATAAACTTATTTTCCCACTCAGCAAAGATAACTTGCGGATTTCTTTGGTGCTGGCACGCCGAAATGAAAATACGAAAAAACATAGCTTTATATATAAAAAGCTAATAAACATATATTAAATTCCATAAAGTCAATTAAGGTATAGTGGGGGTGTATACAGTGGTAATACTTGTTGACAAGTACAACTTGCCAGACGATATTTTCGAGATAGTGTTCGCAACGCCACAGCAGAAGATAGTGGGCAAGGTGCTGATAGGCTATATTAAGCAAAAGGGCACCGAAATAACAAAGTCAGAGATGTCTGAGTTTGCAACTGAGCTTCATGAGGGCAAATTGGTCACTGAGATTGACGACCCAAAATTTACAGGCAAAAAAGTCAGGCTTTCCTATAACAAAAGGCAGTTCTATGACAGGATTCTTACCCCGATGAGGGGCATGGGCCTTATTGACTATGACCTGTACAGGAAGAAATACAAGATTTCGAATGATTTCAAGGAGCTCCTGAACAGGATTGGCGACATGTGGCTTGCAGAAGTCAGGAAGCCTGTTAAGGGGAAGTAGCTAAATCCCTATTTTCCATTTTTATTTTTTTATTATTGTAATTTATAGAATTTTATTGGGCTTTATCCTTATTTCTTCCTGGCATTCCTTATCTTTCTTATCAGGAAGATTATGGTGATGATAATTGCAAGATAGAGTGCAACAAGCAGTGCTGTGCCGATTGTCAGGGTCTTTTGCTTGGGATTGACATTTATTATTGTGGATTTCTCAAATGTTAATTTGTTATTGTAGACAACATGGCCGGATACGCTGTATTTTCCGGTTTTTTCCGGTGTAAAAAATGAGGTCAGCCCAACTGTCTCGCCTGGCTCCACCAATACAACCTCGCTTTCTATCAATTGGACAATCTTGTTGTCAAGGCGTATATCTCCCTTGAACTTGGCAGTGACAGCCCTGATGCCCCTGTTCATAAATTTTGCAGTGACAGGCACAATGTCGCCGGAATATACATACGATGCTGCCTCAACCGCAAGGATTTCCCCTTTGTCTGAAATGACCCCTTTTTCAACAATGTCGAATGTGGTAAGGCCACTGTAATCGCAGTCTTGAATTGCCATGTTTGCCCAGTACTGCCCAACTGCCATGCCTTCGCTTGAGAATTTCCTGTTAAAGCCTTGCTCTGTTGTTGGCAGGATTTCTGCGCTTTCATATTCCCTGCTTGCGATCAGGCTCTGCTTGTCCTTGTCCCAGATGTCAATCGTAATCCTGGGTGCAATTCTCACATTGCCGGTGTTTCTCACGAGCCATTCAAGTGATAATGGCAAGCCAATTTCAGTATCATCAAGGGATGCCGCGCCAGCTGAACATGCTTTCAGCTCAACATCAGTAATCCGCACAGTCACTTCCAGGCTTACAGATGCCCTTACCTGGGAGCCCACAGTCCCCTCGCCCGCGCCCGCGCTGTCTGTCAAAATCCTGATTTCGCCAGTATATACCCCGTTTGCTGCATCAACAGGCGGCTCAACAACCACTTTCATGGTGTATGGCGCTGATGATGAAAAAGACAATGATTCAGGATCTGGCTCAATTCGCAGCCAGTCAGCAATATCTCCAAATTTTGAAATATGGCCAGTTATGTTTCTTGCGTCAGATGTACTGATCCTGACATTTTTCTCAGCATATCCTCCCCTAAGCATGTCATTGAAATCAATATTGGCGGGCGTTACGCCTATGCTCAGGGCTGATGATGGGCTGGAGAAAAGAATAATCCCGATTAAAACAAAAGAATGCCACAGGTATTTGCTTATTAGATTCTTGCTTTGCATGGATGTCCCCGGCTTTGATATATTGATATGCACAAAAACACACACAAGCTGTATATATAATTTGTTGTTTCGGAAAGTCAGGGATTATCAGTTCAGAAAAAAGAATTTAAAAAAATTTTTATAGGCCTGGCCGTGACTGCCATTCAAAAGGTGGCAAACAGGGATTTGCATGCTGGAAAGTTGTTCCTGCGCTTGAATTTTTTGGCAGCATTTGAATGAAAAAGTGCATTGTGGTAAGACAAGGCACATTGTGGTAAGACAGGGCAGTGATGTAGATTGCAAATGCAGGCTCTTTTGCCTTCCATTTGCCAATATGATTTCTTAATCATGTAGACTTTTATCCTATTGAATATGTAAATAAAAGAAAATTTTATATATAACTTAAGCAGGAAATATACTATTTTTGTATACAAGGATAAGAATTGGGAAGCGTTGAATGGCCGCCTGCATGGTACATGTGGAACGAAGTGATCCATCAGTGGAGCAGAGATAGCGTTGAAAGGGAACGGAAGCGGGAAAAAAGAGACATCTTTGAACGACAGGCTGAACAGTGAGCTGCTTGCATTTCATACATTAGTCCATACACTCAGCGAAAAGCATAATATTTCTTTCCAGCAGGTCCTTGAATCCATTGGGAAAGTCAGGGATAAGGATAAAGATGTGTTAGTTGCAAGCTATGTCTTAAGGGACCGCAAGCTCGGCATTCTTCAGGCAGTTGTAAAATACCTCAAGGAAGAGCTGAACTTCTCATACCATGAGATTGCTGCAATATTGAACAGGGATGACAGGGCCATTTGGTCAAGCCACAATCATGCCAGGAAAAAAAGTCAGGAAAGGTTCGTGGTGAAAGAGCCCAATTATTGGATACCTGTGGGCATTTTCGCCGATCCGCGGCTCGGGCCTCTTGAGACATTGGCATTTTACCTTCGGGAAAAGGAAAACTACGGGTTCACGGAAATAGGCAATCTTCTGAACAGGGATGTGAAGACAATCTGGACATCATACTACAATGCAAGGGAAAAGCTGAGAGGCAATGATAATAATGGAAAAGGGAACTGAAGCTGAAAGCAGGCAAGAGACAATAAATCTGGGCGCAGGCAATGGCATGACAAAAGCACAGAAAGCAGCAGGCATGCTTTTGGCCTTGGCGCTTGTAAGCGTGGGGATATTTTTCGCAAGCCATGCTCTGGCCAGCATCCGCGGCTCATCTGTCCTTGAGCTCGGGCTCAGTTATGGAGATTCAGCTGTATTCGATTTGGATAATGATGGCACGGAAGAGCTGGATGGTGTCATTGACTTTAGCGTTATTATTTCAGGCAGTGAAAGCACTGACTCCACAAGCCTGGCTGTGAGATGGGAGGTGCAAAATCTTGACGAGGGGCAGAGCGAGTTTGTATGCTTTGGAAGTTCAGAAGCGTGCGCCCTTGTCGGCCTGATTCCCAGCAGTGAGTCTTGGGACGAGAAGTTCTATTTGTATTATGGGAACTATGGCTCATCCTTCCATAATGTTGTGAAAGCGCAGGCAATATACGCAGAAAACACGCTTAACGCTGCAGCAGATGGTGGCCAGGAGCCAAAGATTTTGTACAGCGAGTGGGAGGAATTGAAAGCTGAGTTTGTCAATCTCAGTTTTGAAAATGGGACATCAAGCAGCATTGGCTCAATTGGAATAACATTTGTTTGCGATGGTTGCGAAGCCTTATGCCAGGATGAAAAATGCACCGGCTACATCCTGAATTATGTTCCTGTTAACACTACAGTGAACTTGTCAATTGAGATTTACGGCTCAATTGAAAATGATATTCTTGGCATTCGCCTGCCACTTGGATGGAAAGTGGAATCCGCGCCTGATGCATACCTGTTTGGCACGGACAAAAGCGGTTATGCCATGAAATGGAAGCTGTCTGGCCTGGCAGATAGTGGAACGCAAGAAGCCTTGCTAAGAAGCAAGGCCGGGAATGAATACGTGCAAGGCATATCCTTCTTGGATTACCAGGATTTAGGAGTATTGGGCATTGACAAATTCGAAATTCAGCTTGGAGATTATTTCAAGACAATGGGAACAACTTATGATTATGCCCTTTATGCAAAGGCAAGGGAAAACCTGGAGTCCGGTGTCAGCCTGAAGGCTGCAAAGCCTGGCTTTGATCGAAATGAGGTTTTGGTTTTCATGCTTTCTATAGACGATGAGTTGGCAGTTTGGGAAGAGGGCAACATTCAATTGGAGATTGTGCCTGGGCTCAGGTCAGTGATGGATATTGTTTCCTCAACCCAGTATGGGACCTGGACAGATGCAGGCCACATTATTGAAGCAAGCGCCCACAATTATGAGGCAGCAATAGACCCGAAGGCAATCCAGATTAGGGAGATTTTGCCAGGCCAATATGAAATCAGGATTGACCCTGCAGAAACAAATAGAGCGGGCTTGTATTATCTTGAGCTGAATATTACAACAACAAAAGGCAAATTTGTGCGCAAGGCGCAGGCACCCAAGGGAACAGTGCTGGCAAATTTTGACCTCAGCAGCTACGCAAAGCAGGGCAAGGCATCATTGCAGATGGCTTTCCTGGATAGCGCTGGCTTTTTTGAGTGCTATCCTGACATCAGGCTGAAGCAATTCAGTGAGGGTTCATTAATAAAAGAATTGGCCCGCAAGGATTTATACTCAGTTGATAAATGCACATATGCCCTTGATTTGGAGGATATACAGCCTGAAGATGATATGCCTGATGCGGTACTGGATGAGGTGCTCATTGATTCATTTGCCTATGACATTTCAGCCCAGACAAGGATTTCACTCGGCCCGTTTATAGCAGCAACATCTCCTGCTGAACTGAGGGTGACACGCAACGCCCCTACATTATTTGACCCGATTTTCTGGAATGCCATGGAAATTGAAGTGCAGAGCAATTACGGGCTCTATGGTGATTATATCATTACTGATTTTGCGCCAAATGGAATTGAGGTTTATGATTTTGGGGATGCAGAAGTTATGGAAACCCAGGAGGGGCTCCAATTAAAATGGATTGTGAATGGAGATGGCAGAAATTCCATGGCCTTGGAATACAAATTCAGGCCTAAGCTGGTTGGCCGTGCACAGTTTGCATTTGGCCCGGCATCAGCAAGCCAGGGTGAACTCGTTGTGAATGAGCCGACACAGTGGCAAGCAGCATCTGAGCCAAGGCTATGGGCTGACATTTCCCATGTCCTGATAAATTTTGAAGGCTCTGAATCTGGCCAACGCTCGGGCGTGGATGTGTCGTGTGAATTTGTCCTGAATGATGGCCTGAACATCCCGGAGATAACAATGTATTGGGAATATTGCATAGATGGCGAATGTACAGCATTTGATGATCCCGAATCCCCTGATGGGCTGCCATTGGCATTAATGGATGCAGCAGATAAGGGCTCTGAAAACAGGCCTGCCATCCATATTATCAAGCGCAAAATATCTGCAGTCTCGCCTGGCAGCTACAAGCTGAGGTGCCGTGCTGTTGATGAAACACATGGCATAGAATACCTGAGCCAGTCAAAGAGCCTGGAAGTCAAGGGGGTGAAAAGTTGAACAGGGTTCAAATCATAAACCGAATCATAAATTTTGCCCAGGCAAGCTATCCATACGCTGTTGTGTTCCTTGCCGGAGCAGCTGTGATGATACTCGAGCTCCTTGGAACCAGGATAATATCACCATATTATGGCACGACCCTGTTTGTATGGAGTGCATTGATAACAGTTACGCTTGTGTTTCTGGCAATTGGATATTACTTAGGCGGAAAGGCAGTTGACATGCCCTCTTTGTTCGGGAAAATGGAATATGCTATAGCCATTTCAGGGTTGCTGTTCATAGTTATTCCCAAGATTTCAGCCAGGATTCTGCTGCTGAGCAACAGTTTGGGCAATAGGATGGGGCCATTGTCTGCTGCTGCTCTTCTGTTTGGCCCGGCATTTGTATTGCTGGGCATGGTCGTGCCCTACTGCGTTAAGTCTGCGACAAAAAAGCTTGAATCAGTAGGCAATTCTTCGGGCAAAGTTTATGCATCATCCACAATTGGAAGTGTTGTTGGAACACTCGCAGCAGGATTCTATTTAATCCCTAATTTCCGGTTGAGCACAGTCATAAGTTGCACAGGGATTCTTCTCATCTTGATTTCAGTGCTTGGCATGGCCGTGAAAAAGAGTTACAGGGTTGTTGCGCTGAGCCTGGCTGCCATGGTTATCCTGATGCTTGTTCCATCTTATTCTGTCGCCATGAAGGACGGCAGCGAAATTGTGTACAGCAAGGACAGCATTATGGGAAAAATAGTTGTTGTGGACAAAGGCAGTGAAAGATATCTGTTGGTAGATGGCGCCACCCAGGCAGGGATTTTCAGGGATGGCGAAAAAAGCGGAAAGTCAATTTTGATTTATCCTGACTATATGTTGCTGGGGATTTCTCCGGGCTTTAAGTCTGCGCTGGTCATCGGCTTGGGAGGAGGGGTTTTATCCAAAGAACTGGAGGAATTTGGGCTTGATGTTGAGTCAGTGGAAATAGACAATGAGATTGCCAAGGTTGCAATGGATTATTTTGGCTTTGAAGGGACGGCAGTAATCCAGGATGGCCGGGCTTTCCTCAGGAATTCACAGGAAAATTATGACATGATCATTCTGGATGTCTATTCGGGCTATAGCGTGCCGCATTACATGCTTTCACGCGAGTCCTTTGAAGAGGCCAAGGCCAGGCTGTCGCCAGGGGGAGTCTTGGTCGTCAATACGCTTGGCTATCTTGATTCAGGGCTGCAGCAATCTGTATATGCCACACTGGTAAGTGTGTTTTCCGATGTGAAGATTTTGCACGATGACCCATCTGATCTTATGAATATTGTTTTCTTCGTATCAGATGGAGCAGTCAATTTCTATCCTGAGAATGTTTGCGTGAGAAAGGGCTGCAGCGAACAGGAAGAGGAAATGCTGCAGATTTACCTGAAAAGGCAAAGGCAAAGCCTTGCCGGGGGAACCCTGTTGACAGATGATTACAGCCCGGTTGACTTATTGCAAGCCAGAAGCCAGGATGAATGGAGAAGGATTAACCTGAACTTTTATGGGGAAGGAGTGTTGCTGAGTGGATAATAGGAACAGCAGTGCAATTAATTTTGCAAAAATGGAAAAAGTGGCAAAGGTCAGTGTAATTAGATCCAGCCAAAGCCCTGTTCCTGAAAAAAGAAAAAATCAAAAAGGATTTTTGTCAGGCAGGGGTTATAAATTTATTTTAGCAATTTTGGCAATGTTTTTTTTCGGATTCTCAATGGCTCAGGAAGTGCTTGCTGGAGGTTCCAGCCCCTGCAGCATGACAGTTCCTGCATCTGGCATTGTGATAAGGTCAGCAAGCAGCCTGTCTGACACAACAATTGGAAGCGGGACTGCAATCTGCACTGTAAACGCGCCTGCCAATGGTGCAGTTGACAATGACTGCACTACTTCGGGCGATGGCGGATTGACCCAGGACACATTTTACAGGTTTGAAATGGCAGTTGCAAATAGTGGAGGGACAGATTGCACAGTTGACCTTTCCAACCATTCCGCGCTGGTCAATGGCCTGATGTCCCAACTTATAGCTTCCTTTGGCTCATGCACTGCCGGCGATATCGGAAGCACTACAGCGGTTGCTTGCACGCAAACAGGCAATGGTGTTTTTGTCACAGGCTCCTATTCTGTTCCCGGCGGTGCCACAAGGTGGGCTGCCTACACATTCAAGACACCGACATCAAACAATACTGTCAATACAACAGGATATAGGCATGCAACATCCGGGGCAACTGCAACATCTGATACCAACAATATCCAAGTTTTGCCAGACACAATCCCCCCGCAATGGTCAAATAACTGGAGCAGGACAGCAGTGACCTATTCGCCATTAAATTTCAGCGTCTTTAACATAACATGGACAGATAATATCAAAGTATACCCTGGCGGTGTGCTGTTCGAATCAAATTTCACAGGCGTGAACACAAATTACACCATGCAAAACACTTCTAATGTTTATAATTACAGCGCCATTTATCCGGCAGGTGTGTTCTATTGGAAATCCTATGCAAATGACACAAGTGGCAACAGGAATATGACCTACAACTGGACTTTCATAATTGCGAGGGAAACCACGCTTCTGAACCTCACCCTGAATGGGACAGCCGGAAATTTCACAATGGAATATGGGCCATCAATCTACCTGAATGGCAGTGTTTACAGGGGAGATAACATAACAATCCAGCTTTACAGGAATAGCAGCTTGCTCATAAGCAATTATTCGCAGATAAGCAATTTCAGCCTTTTTGACCTTCCTGGAATATTCAACATTACACTTGTCTATCTCCAATCCCAAAATTACACTGACGCGAGAATTACTTATTACATAAATGTGACAGACAGGCAGCCGCCCAATATTACGCTGCTCGCGCCTGAAAACAATGGGTTTGACAATGATGGAAACGTGAATTTCAGGTTCAATGTGACGGATGCATCTGAAATAGACAGCTGCAGGTTTTTCTATGTTGGATACGGCCCGCCGATTGCCCAGAATTTTTCAGTGAATAAAAACCTGATACAGGAATTTGTGCAGACAGGGCTGGACGAAGATACGTATAGCTGGCTTGTGAATTGCACAGATAATCGTACAAATGAAGGCACTTCTTCGGTTTATACTGTGACAGTGGACCAGACTGAGCCTGAAGTGGTGCTGACAACACCGCTGAACGCCTCCTGGGATTTGGATGGAAGCGTCCAGATGAGCTTTACAGTGGCTGACCTGAACAAGAATTTATGCTCATTGTATGCTAACTTCACAGGCATTTGGCATGCCAACCAAACAGACTCGGCGCCGGATGAAGGGGCGAATTCATTCAACTCAACCACTATAAGTGATGGAGTATATGTTTGGAATGTATTTTGCAATGATTCTGCAACCAACCTGGACTGGGGCGGGAGCACTGCTGCTTTGGATGAGAATTATACCATATACATTGACAGCATAAGCCCGCAAGTAAACTATTCAGGGCCCATGCCGTCAACAAACCAGAATACAACAGTTACCACTGTGGTTGTGAACGTGACTCATTTTGATGCCAATCCGGACACAGTGATTTTTAATTTTAATGGCACCTTGTCATACATCCGGTATACTGGCACTTATACCAACCTGACTTACACCGGCCTGCAGGGGCATTATCAATTCAATGTCAGCATTAATGACAGTGCGGGCCACACCAATAGCACCGAAACAAGAAGCATTAAGATTGACAATGTGGCTCCGAGATTATATATTGAAAGCCCGGGCACAGTTGCATATGACACAGACGGCCTTGCCGTGTTCAGGTTTAATGCTACAGACCAGACTTTGGGAATCAAAAACTGCAGCCTTTATCTTGACAGCGGCCTTGCCTCCACAAACGCAACAGTCCAGCAAGGCGTATCGCAGGACTTTACGCAAGCCTTGTTGAATGGGACTTATTCCTGGTACATCAGCTGCAGTGATTATATCCCCAATATCAATAATAGCGATGCCAGGACCCTCACTGTTGATACAACTTCGCCCTATATCAGGAATGAGACGATAAATGCAACTTCATTTAATGTGCAGGGCCATGCATGCCTGATTGTTTTTGTGAATGATTCCCACTCAAGCATAAGCGAAGTCAGGATAAAGGTGCAAAAGCCCAGTGGCCTGACAGATTGGCTGCCCCTGGCAAATTCAAGCACAAGCTGCGGCCTCGGCGGCCTGAACTGGTCTGCTTCATTTACCAATGATGAGTCAGGAACATATTACTGGAACATTACAAATGCCACTGACCTGGCTGGAAATTACTTTGCACGGTCGCCGCCTGAAACAATAACTTGGACAGCCACAAGCAATTATTTCCTGAATGTGACATTGGTCCAGCCTCTTGCTGACTTTGAGCTGAATGAATCCTCATTTATGAATAATTACAGCTATCTGCAGACCTGCAATGTGTCATGCTCCGAATTATCATCAGGTGATTGCACAGGGGTGGTGCTAAAGGCAGAATTCAATAACGAGAGCCTCAGTCCATCAGCATGGTATCCCTTAACCAGGAACACTACCCAGCTTAGGGGCAATGTCGACAACCTTTCATGCGGCACTCTCTCAAATTCAGGCGGCTATTGCAACCAGACATTCAATGTGACTGTTGGCACAGCTGCAGGCGGCAATATATATGGATTGAGATGCGCTGCGTTTTCGACAAATGCCGGCGCTGAGACTTCTGAGCTGTTTGTCAACCTCACAATCAATGATTACCCTGTTGCGGCATTTACTTTTCCTTCAAATGGCTCCTATCTTAATGGCATAGAGATTCTAAATGCAAGTGCCTCAACTGATGACCAGGGAGTTTCGCTCTATACTTTTGAGCTCGACAATGCTGCCGACTTTGCAAATGCATATCCACTGTGCAGTTCTGCCCTGACTAATTGCACATTTAACACCAGCGCACAGGCCAATTGCGCTGAGGACAGCTGGAACTGCTTCATCAGGCTCAATGTCACTGATAGCGATGGCCTGAAAAACAGCACAACCATCCAGGTTATGATTGACAATACGCCTCCTGCGGTCAGCCTGGCCTGGCCAGCCAATAACTACTGGTTCAGCACATCCACAATAACCCTTAATTATACCGCTACTGACACAAAGCTCAATGCATGCGTGCTTTATCTGAATGAGTCTGGCAGCTTTATTTCAAATGAGACAAATTCAACAGTGGTCAATAATACCGCTTCAAGCTTTACCACAACTGCAAGGGATAGGACATTTGCCTGGAACATCTTCTGCAATGACTCTGCAGGGAACGGCGCATTCAACTCGAGCAACAGGACTGTAAATGTGGACACTGCTTACCCGAATATTTCCTTCACTCTCGGCACGGAAGACAACAACACATTCTTTGCCAGGAACTTCATTTTCATAAATGTTACAGCAGCTGACCCAAACCAGGCCAACCTTACATTCTTTTTGTACAACAGCACATCAAGGCTGGTCAATGCAACAGCAATTTATGCCTGGGGGCTGAGCAACGGCACATTGAATTTCTCCAATTTGGGGATTGTTGACCAGGCTTATTATTACAATGTCACAATACTGGACAGGGCAGGCAATGCAAACACAACAGGGGCAAGGAAGATAACATTGGACAATACTGCTCCGCAGGTTGGGTTTGGCGTTGGGACTGCAGAGAATAACAGCTATTACAGCAGGGGCTGGATTTATGCCAATGTGAGCGTGAATGAGAGCAATTTTGCCAACATAACATTCTACCTGTACAATTCAGCGTTCTCTTTGGTGAATGCGACAAACTACACATCGGGCAT